>JAZNUW010000149.1:0-15891 GCA_045592465.1 Acutalibacteraceae bacterium
TTATTTGTCGATGTGTGCAAGGAAGAATTCTTTTCTCTCGTCTGTGTTGATAACGGTAACAGGCTTGATCTGATTGAGAACTCTGCCCTGCTTCTTGAGCATTTCTCTGTAATCGGCATAGGTGCCTTCCTTGAGAAGAACAACCTCAGGCTCTGCCAGCATGCCCCAACGGCGATATTTGAAATATTTCTCGTTGCTTTCGTTAAGCTTTTCGTCAAGAATCTTTGAAAGCTCAGGCAGTCTGTCTTTGCTGATTTCGCTTTCAGCCTCAACAAGAAGCATATAACGAACGGGGTCATGGTCATGGTCGGGATAGTAGCTGTAGCCCTTGAAGGTTACGCCTGCTTCTTTCTGAAGCTCTGCTGCTGCCCAGTCAACCATCTGGGTTGTTGTCTTTTCGTTGGCAATATTCATTGCAAGATTGTTTCTGTAAAGGAACTGCATCTTGGGTGCCTTTTTATAATAGCCTGTGATGCGCACAACGTCTTCGATTCTGTATCTGTAAAGACCTGAACGGTTTGTGACAACAAGCTCATAATCCTTGCCCACTTCAACCTCATCCATTGTCAGAGGTCTTTCACAGTCAGGGTCATCCATAGGAATAAACTCAAAGAAAACTGACTGGGGAAGAAGCACGCAGTCCTGTGCGTTGAGCTCACAGGGAATTGCCATATAGCCTTCTGCTGCTGCGTAGCCCATGCTGTGAATAGGTGCGTCACCTATATGCTTGCGCAGTCTCTGAACATAGAATTCAAGGTTTGAGCTGACCATGCCGTATGCCCATGCAAATTTCGGCCATATTCTGGGAACGATGGGTGTGTCGAAGCCCTTGGCACATTCTTTTCTGATTTCTTCAGCTCTCTTGGGGTTGGGCTTTAACTTCTTTTCCCACTTCTTGCGAAGCTCTTCGGGACACTTGATGCTGGGGTCAATTGTGCCGAGCTCGATATCCTTGCAGACGATTTCCCAGTTAGCCTCAAGGAAGTCAAACATTGTTGTCAGAAGTGTAACAACCATTGAGCCGAGATATGTCAGGTCGCGTCTTTCAAGTGCAAAACGAAGGTGGAAATATGTTGAGTTAACTGCATCCTCGTTTTCGGGGTACATGAAATCGTTGGGAGTTGTCATAAAGAACTTTGAGATAGGCTTAACATAGGTCAGAGGCACCTGACCTGCACCGTTTGACATTTTGCCGTCAGCCATTCTGTGACCTGTAAGAATCATAACAACGGGGCCCACCTGCTTGGGGAACTTCATGCCGTTTTTTCTGAACCACTTTGAAGCACAGCCGGGGGTACCTGACAGACCCATGCACTGCATAATCCACAGGTCAGTTGCGCTTCTGGGAAGAATCTTGGGCTTACCGACTGAGCCTGATGATGAGCAGTAACGGATGTTGCGTGCCTTCATCATAAGATTCTTTTCACCTGCAATCATACGGTCAACATAGTCTGAATATGTGTCATAGTTTGAGAAGGGAATCTTCTCCTGGAATTCTCTGATTGATGTAATTTCGCCAAGACCAACCTTTTTGCCGTATTCTGTGTCTTTATTCTTCTTGAGGATTGACTTGAGGATTCTTTCCTGAGTTTCCATGGGGCGTGCAGTGTAATAGTCAACCTTTGCCCATTCGCAATAGCCGAGGAATACACCGATATCTGAAAAACCTGCCATAAATTTTACCTCACCTTTAATTTATTATTTGTCGATGTGTGAGAAGAAGAATTCTTTTCTCTCATCAGTGTTGATAACTGTTACGGGCTTGATCTGATTAAGTACCTTGCCCTGCTTCTTGAGCATTTCTCTGTAATCGGCATAAGCACCCTTCTTGAGAAGGTGTACCTTAGGATCACCGATCATGCCCCAACGGCGATATTTGAAATATTTTTCGTTGCTTTCGTTGAGCCACTCGTCAAGTGCCTTTTCAATTTCGGGAATCTTTTCAGCGGGGATATCTCCCTCAGGCTCTGCAAGAAGCATATAGCGTACGGGGTCATTATCTGTGTCAGCATAGAAGCTGTAGCCCTTGAAGGAAATGCCCAGCTGTTCCTGAACCTTTGCAGCTGCCCAGTCAACCATCTGGGTTGTTGTCTTTTCGTTTGCAATATTCATTGCAAGGTTGTTTCTGTAAAGGAACTCAATTTTCGGAGTCTTGTTGTGGAAGCCTGTTACACGCACAACGTCTTCAATCTGATAACGGTAAAGACCTGAGAAGTTTGTAACAACAACCTCATATTCCTTGCCCACTTCAATTTCACCGATAGTCAGAGGTCTTTCGTAATCGGGATCATCAAGAGGAATAAACTCGAAGAATATTGAACGGGGAAGAAGAACGTAGTCTGTAACATTAAGCTCAACGGGCATAGCCATATAGCCTTCTGCTGCTGCATAACCCATGTTGTGAATGGGAGCATCACCGATGTGCTTGCGAAGCTTCTGAACATAGAATTCAAGGTTTGAAGCAACCATACCGTATGACCACACGAAATCGGGCCATATTCTCTTTGCGATAGGTGTATCGAAGCCCTTTTCACATTCTCTTCTGATTTCGGCAGCTCTCTTGGGATTGGGCTTGAATTTCTTTTCCCACTTCTTGCGAAGATCATCGGGGCATTTTACGCCCGGGTCAATTGTGCCCATTTCGATATCCTTGCAGATCATTTCCCAGTTAGCCTCAAGGTAGTCGAACATTGATGTCAGAAGTGTAACAACCATTGAGCCGAGGAATGTAAGGTCGCGTCTTTCAAGTGCGAAACGAAGGTGGAAATATGTTGAATCCACTGCATCTTCATTTTCGGGATACATAAAGTCATTGGGTGTGGTCATAAAGAATTTTGAAATAGGCTTCAGGTATGTAAAGGGAACCTGGCCTGCGCCGTTACCCATTTTGCCGTCTTTCATCTTGTGACCTGTGAGAATGATAGCTACGGGGCCGATCTGCTTGGGGAACTTCATGCCGCGTTCCTTGAACCAGAGAGCAGCACATGCAGGTGTGGCTGCAAAGCCCATACACTGCATATTCCAGAGATCCTTGCCTGACTTGGGAAGCACCTTGGGTTTACCTACTGAGCCTGATGATGTGCAATATCTCTTGCACTTTCTTGCCATCATAAGATTTTCTTCACCGTCAAGCATACGGTCAACATAATCTGAATAGGTGTCATAATTTGAAAGGGGAACTATCTTCTGGAAGTCTTCAACGGAGTGAACCTTATCGAAGCCGATTTTCTTTCCGTATTCGGTGTTTTTGTTTTCTTCCATAATCTGAAGAAGAATCTTTTCCTGTGTTTCCACGGGGACTGATGTAAAATGATTCATACCTTTGAAAACCATCTTACCGAGCATTACGCCAAGATCTGACATTGCCATAGAGCTTTACCTCGCTTTTATGATTTTTTTGGGGGTTCTCTTCTCACCAAGATAAAATATACCTTATAAAATATACCTTATTTCTCTTATAATAACATTTTTACACTAATGGTGTCAACTACGCTTTGTAGTTTTGTTAATTTTTTTGAAACACAGCAGATTATTTCCACTGAATTGTCCAGGTTTCGTCAATGTAGCCTACTACCGTGCCGCCGCCCTTCATGCCTATAGCAGCAGCCTCACCCGTACCTATAATATCAAGGCGTTCATAATAGCCCACAACCCTGCCGTTTTTATCGAGAGTTATACCAACGGTTGCACCCGGATATTCAAGGTCTGCCTTTGTGATTTCACCGATGGGCATATTGAAGGTTGAAAGGTCAAGGGTGTCACAGGCGTTTTCGTGATATTGTGTCTTCGGGTTTTCTTTGGTGCTTTTTTCAGGCTTTAATTTGACTCTGTAGACAGTGTTTTCACCCTGCTGCTCCTTCGTTGCCTCAGCCACGCCGTCAATTGTGAGGCTGAAGTTTTTGCCAACGGGCGGGAAGGTATCCATAGTTGTTGTTTCCACCTTGTTTTCAGGGTCCATGCCCTTGCCGTCTGTGAAATCGAAATCGTAAATTTCCGTTTCGATAAACATTTCCATAACCTTGTTGACAATGCCTGCAAAGCCCGGCACCGTGCACTCGGTCAGCTCCATATCCAGCACCTGCTCCTTATGGCCCGTAAAGGATGCATCAGAGCTTTTCAGGGTGTTTATGCCGTCGGTGATAATATCGAGAATTTCCTGCTTTTCGTCCTTTTGCAGTGTTGTGCTCTGAGGTGCTGAAGGCTTCTCCTGAGTGTCTTTTTTTGTTGTACTCTGAGGCTGTGATGCCTCGGGAGGTGTGGCGGTTGTGCCTGCAGTTGTTGTTTCGGTCTGAGGCTGAGTTGTCACGGCGGTGCTTTGTGTGACACTTTCATCAGGCTCAGCCCTGCCGCCGAGAGAAGTAATAATATTAAAAGCAAGTGCCAGAGCCACAACTGCCAGCAGGCATACAATTGCTATACCTTTTTTATCAGCAGAAGACAATTTCTTCTTTGTTTTTTTCTGTTCTTCAGGGAGTTTCTTACCGTCTTCCATAGCTTTTCTCCTTATATATCAAATTCGTTTAATTATATCATTTTCACTCTTTTCTTTCAAGTATTATCATAAAAATCGGACAGTATATTGCAATTTGTTCATCACTTTGCATTATTTATGTTGCAATTACAGCAAACATAAGGACTGCTGCTGACGAAACGGTGAGCTTGCGGTGGGGGCGGCTCCACAAAAATCGCTTTGCGATTTTGCGCGACAACGTCGCTTGCCGAATGAAATTCGGCAGTGGAGCCGCCTGCCGCTGACCCCGATAAAAAGAAAAATCTCCCTGCAAGGAAAAACCCTGCAGGGAAAATACCGATTATATTCCGCGGGCTGAAACCGCCCTTTTAATGTGAGTCGGTCGCGGCTCAGAATTTACCATATAACCTTGGTTGCAATTTCTTCGCTGATAAGCTTAATGAAATCCTCTGCTGCCATTGAGCCCTGGTCGCCGTGACCGCGCTTTCTGACAGAAACTGTGCCCTCTTCAGCTTCCTTATCACCGATAACAAGCATATAGGGTACCTTTTCAAGCTGTGCCTCACGAAGCTTGTATCCCAGCTTTTCGCTTCTTGTGTCGATATCAACATCGTCAATGCCGGCCTCAAGAAGAGCAGCCTTAACTGCATAAGCGGCATCCTGATGGCGGTCTGCTATAGGCAGAATTCTGACCTTTTCAGGTGCAAGCCATACGGGGAAGGCACCTGCATACTTTTCAATGAGAAGTGCCAGTGTTCTTTCATAGCAGCCGATTGATGTTCTGTGAATGATATAGGGATTTTTCTTTGTGCCGTCTTTGTCAACATATTCCATGCCGAACTTTTCAGCAAGCATCTGGTCAATCTGAATTGTGATGAGTGTGTCTTCCTTGCCGTGAACGTTCTTGATCTGAATGTCAAGCTTGGGACCGTAGAATGCAGCCTCACCGATGCCGATTTTATAATCAATGCCAAGCTTATCAAGAATTCTGCCCATCATGCCCTGAGCCTCATCCCACTGTTCAGGTGTGCCGATATATTTATCAGTGTCGGCAGGGTCCCACTGTGAGAAGCGGTAGGAAACATCTTCATAAAGACCGAGAGTCTTAAGCATAAATGTGCAAAGGTCAAGGCAGCCCTTGAATTCGTCTTCAAGCTGCTCGGGGGTACACATAAGGTGACCCTCTGAAATTGTGAACTGTCTTACACGGATAAGGCCGTGCATTTCGCCTGATGCTTCGTTTCTGAAAAGAGTTGAGGTTTCACCAAGACGCATGGGAAGATCTCTGTAGGAACGTGCTCTGTTGAGATATGCCTGATACTGGAACGGGCAGGTCATGGGACGAAGTGCAAAAACCTCATCGTCTGTTTCTTCCTCACCCATTACGAACATGCCGTCTTTATAATGATCCCAGTGGCCTGAGATCTTATAGAGGTCGCTCTTAGCCATAAGAGGTGTTTTTGTACGCAGCCAGCCCCTCTTCTTCTCTTCATCTTCAACAAAGCGCTGAAGTGTCTGGATAAGGTGAGTACCCTTGGGAAGCATAATGGGAAGACCCTGACCGATATAGTCAACTGTTGTGAAGATTTCAAGCTCACGGCCAAGCTTATTGTGGTCGCGCTTCTTTGCTTCTTCAATCTGAGCAAGGTGTGCTTCAAGGTCAGCTGCCTTTGTGAAGGCTGTGCCGTAAATTCTCTGAAGCATCTTGTTTTTGCTGTCACCTCTCCAGTATGCACCTGTGCATGAGGTGAGCTTGAATGCCTTGACACGTGATGTGTCGGGAAGGTGGGGGCCTGCGCAAAGCTCTTCAAATTCACCCTGACGATAGAATGAAATCTTCTCACCCTTGTCAGCGTGCTCCTTTATAAGTTCCACCTTATAGATTTCGCCGCGGCCTTCCATAAGAGCTATTGCCTCAGCAGGCTCAAGCTCAAACTGCTCAAGTATGAGACCCTCCTTGACAATCTTTTTCATTTCAGCTTCAATCTTTTCGAGAATTTCAGGTGTGAAGCTGACCTCACTGTCGAAGTCATAATAGAAGCCGTTATCAACTGCAGGGCCGATAGCAAGCTTCACTTCGGGATAAAGTCTTTTAACTGCCTGAGCAAGAATGTGTGAGCAGGTGTGCCAGAAGGTCTTCTTTGCCTCATCGTCGTCAAAGGTGAGGATTTCAACCTCACAGTCACTTTCCGGCTTTGTGCGAAGGTCGCAGACTTCTCCGTTGACTTTTGCAAGACAAGCAGCCTTGAAAAGACCTGCACCAAGGCTCTTGGCAATTTCCATTACACTTGTGCCGTTTTCATATTCCTTCACGACACCGCCCTTGAGAGTTACGTTGATCATTGTAATCATCCTTTCTGAAAATGCAGAATGCAAAATGCAAAATGCAAAATTGTGGTCGCGGGAAAGCTTCCCGCTGTGTGTATAGTTTCTTTCCGCAAAAAGAAATGCTCAGAAGCTGCAAATGCCGTCGATTACTCCCTCAGCCACTCTGAAAAATCAGATGAAATCCCTTGCCTCCCTCCCTGAGGGAGGTGGCAGACCGCAGGTCTGACGAAGGGAGTGCAATCGGAGCGAAGCGACCCTTCATTTTAAATTTTGCATTTTGCATTCTGCATTTTTTTGCGAAGCAAAAAGAAAAACTCCATCCCATGCTTTTGCACAGGATGAAGCTGAAAAATCGCTCCACGGTTCCACCCGTATTCCGCTTTAATTGCGGCACTCATAAAACTTTAACGCAGTCATACGGCACACCTTATTTCGGCGTACTCTCAGGAGTGGTAGGCTTTGCTTCTGAAAATTACCTCACTCACAGCAAATGTGAGGCTCTCTGAAACTTCCGCTGAAACAGCCCTCTCCCTCAACGATTTATGGGATGTTATATTTTCGTTTGCTTAAGAGCTATTTTAGCACTGTGAAATGGGTTTGTCAAGAGGTTTATTACAAGAACAAATCATGGTCAACGCCGTTAAGGGTCAGCCGTTTAACAAACTCCTTATAGTTTTCATAGCCATTGTCAAATCTGTATACTATCTTGCCGTCAACTATAATTCTTACCCTTACAAGATATCTCCATCGGTTGCTTTCTATTTTTTCTATGCTGTCATAGCGGTACGGGGTATCGCCAATACGGAATCCGTTTTCATCAAAGGTGAATTTTTCATCTTTTTTAATTCGTATAATTTCATTAACTATAAGACCTATGCTTATAGTTAAAAGTATGGCAAAGGAAAGGTATTCACCTCCAAAAAGTGCACACAAACCTATAACAAGAGGCACACAATAGCAAATCATATTAATATTTATCTGTCTTTTAAGCTCGTATTTCATTTTTCTTCTCCTTTTATATTGTAATTCTATTATACCGCATAGAGGTGTCTGTTTCAATTATATTTTCAGAAAAATAAACCGCCCTTTTTCACTGTTTACGGAAAAATAGGCGGTTATATCAGTTATATCACTTGTTAGCTTCTATTGTTCTGCCGATGGCACCGAGGAGCGATGCCTCATGTGTTGAGGGTAAATCGCAGGTGTAGTGCCAGATCATTACACCACTGTAACCCTCTTTTATTGCAAAATCTGTTTTCTGAGCTATAACATCAGGAGTATTGAACCAGAAGGTTTTGCCGATGTTTGTGTCGGTATAAAAGCCGTTTTCATCAAGCTTATCTGCATAGCCGGCATAATCATACCAATAAGCGTCACCGTCGGTAGGTCTTGCATAAAACGGAAGCCCGAAGGTTATTTTTTCAAGAGGAATGTTGGAATCCTTTATCCACTGTGAACGTGTGGCAACAGTGTCAAAGGTGGCGTGCTTGCCTTCCTCATCATAGACGTCATACATCATCAGCTCAAAGCAGTCTACAAGCTCAACAGCAAGATCTGAATACTGCAGACACCAATCTGAAGCGGCAACATTAAGGGTGTAATCATCACCAAGCTTTGAGCCGAGTGAAACAAGGAAGTTGTTATAGCCGAACCACGCAATGTTTGTGGTGGGGTACTCATAGTCGAAATGCACACCGTCAAGCTCAAATTCTTCAAGAACCTTGATAATATTTTTCTGAAGCTTCGGGTTCAGAAAAGCTTTGTTATGCTCATTACCTAAAGATTCCATCTGCTCATACCAATCAGAAGAATTGCTTTTGCTGCCGGGGCCAAGAAAGTTAAGGGTATATTCAATATCTCTGTCACCCACAACTGCCTTGAGATTGCTTATTGCAGTGCTGAGTGTATCCTTGTCCACGGTTACATTTCCCTTGGTATCAAAGGTAGCAACACCGAAAAGGATAACATCAGTAATAATATCGAAATCCTCACTGCATAAGCTTGACGGGTCAAGTATTCTGTCGCAGATTACATAACTTTTAACTCTGAAAGTTTTGTCCATGTTGTCCTCAGGCTTTGTGTCTATGCCGAGAAAGCCTGATATAAGAGAAACCACAGCCGTCATAAAGGCAATTATGCTTTTAATAAATGTCATAACCTATAAAACCTCTTTTCTGTTTTATTATCCCTCAAAGGTACCGTCCTGAATTGCCATAATCTGGTCAATTCTTCTCTGGTGTCTGCCACCCTCAAACTCTGTGTCAAGGAAAACGTCAACCATTTCAAGAGCGAGGCCTGCACCCACAACTCTGCCACCCATGCAAAGAGCGTTTGCGTCGTTGTGAAGGCGTGTGAATTTTGCGCTGAAATAGTCACTGCAGCAAGCGGCTCTTATGCCCTTGACCTTGTTTGCTGCCATTGAAATGCCGATACCTGTGCCGCAGCAGAGAATTGCCTTTTCACATTCACCTGATGTTACAGCCTTGCAGGTTTTATATGCAATTGCAGCATAGTCAATTGATTCGGGTGTATATGTGCCGAAATCCTTATATTCAATGCCTCTTTCTTCAAGATGCTTCTTGATTTCTTCCTTTAAAAAATATCCGCCGTGGTCTGCACCTAAAGCTATCATTTTTATCTCTCCTTTTGATTCTGATATATTCATATCATAACACAGGTTGATGTTTTTGTAAAGATAAAAAAAGAGCTATTCACAAGGCGTTGTACCCGTAAGGATACAACGCCAGTTTTATTCGCCATACGGCGAGTTGTATTGCTTCGCAGTTTTATTGTGCTTCGCACAGTGTTATTCGCTTCGCGAGTTTGTTGTGAATAAAATAACACTGAATCCGAAGGATTCAATAACACTATTGTCCGGGGACAATAATATCACTCTGCCGCAAGGCAGAATAACACTTGAAAAACTTTTCCGTTTTCTGTATAATTTATACAGAGGTGGTATTTATGGCGGATAGTATTATGCGGGATAAAGCTAAAGAGTTTGCAAAAGAAATAGTTTTTGCTTGCCGAGATATGAAAAATAATAAAAAAGAATCTGTCCTGATAAATCAGCTTCTTCGCTCAGCAACTTCTGTCGGTGCAAATATACACGAAGCACAATATGCACAGGGAACCAAAGATTTTATATCAAAATTAGAGATAGCACAAAAAGAGTGCTATGAAACAGAGTATTGGTTAGAACTTCTTTTTGAAACTGACTGTTTATCTGAAGAAAATTATAAAAAGTTACATAATGATTGCGGAACAATCAGAAGAATGCTTATTTCTTCATTGAAAACAATCAAAGCTAATCACTCATAGGAGGGGTGTAATGATAAAGGGATGCAGTTTTAAAATTGAAAACATATTTCAGATGTTTAAAAAGCATTATTGTCCTGTTTGCAATGCTGAATTATCTAAAAGAAAAGTTTCAGAAATTGTCAATTCCGAATCACCCGAATCTGAAAATTATGATTTTGAGGTTGCAGATGTGTTTGTAAAAGGTGATATGAAATTTACGCATATTGAGCTTTATTGTAATCAATGTAATAAGTACTACACAATTAAAGAAGTGAAGAAAAATAAATTTTAACAGCGCACTTACTCACCACCAAAGGTGTAAGTGTTAAAAATGAGAGGTAATACGGATGTCCGCATTACCTCTTTTTTTGTGTCCTTAGTAAGCCTGCTCTAACGAACAGCTCTTTAATTCATAATTCATCATTCATAATTATTTCTGCTTTGCCCTGAGCTCTCTTTCAGCCTGGGGAAGTCTTAAATAGACGGGAAGCAGCTCTTTAGCAGGCACAGCCTTGTCCGTGTACCCTGCCGCAGCGAAGCAGACACTGCTGCCTCTCTGATATTCGCTGCCTGCCGAAGCAATTTCATAGCCCAGCGCCTTGTGGCAGAGCTTTGCACCGTCACCCACAAAAACAATGTTTTCATAGTCTTCAAGCAGAACCTTCAGCTCGTCAATTTTAATTGCCATATCCTCTGTGAACCTTGTGACCTCTTCGCCGTCAACCAGGAAAATGCCGCAATAAACCTGATTGCAGCGGGCATCCATAACACTCACTGCCGTGCAGTGTCTGCCTCTGAGATTATATGCAAGAGCCTCAAGAGTTGAAACGGGAACGCATTTTTTGTCAAGGGCATCACAAATACCCTTTATTGCAGCCACACCGATTCTGATGCCCGTGAATGAGCCGGGCCCTGCACTGCAGGCAAAAAGGTCGATGCTGTCAAGGGAAATTTCTCCGTTTTTAAGCACGGAATCTATCATAGGCATAAGTGTTCTTGAATGAGTCAGACCTGTGTTGATGCTGCTCTCAGACAGAATTTTGCCGTCCTCAGTCACTGCAACAGATGCGCAGACTGCACTTGTGTCAACTGCCAATATTCTCATCTTAACTCATTCCCTCCACTGTGATTATTCTCTGATTCGGGCTTTCGCCCTGCTCAATTGTCACTCTGACAGTGCCCTCGGGCAAAGCATTTTCAATGTTTTCGCTCCACTCAACAGCAAGCACTGCGCCCATATCAAGATAGTCAAAAAATCCGCTTGAATAAAGGTCGTCCCAGGATTCAACCTTATACATATCAAAATGCACCAAGGGAGGATTTCCGCCGTAATCGTTGACTATTGCAAAGGTGGGGCTTGACACGTCCTCTTTTATGCCCATACCCCTTGCAAGACCTCTTGTGAAGGCAGTTTTGCCCATACCCAGACCGCCGAAATATGCAATTACGGTGCCGCCTGTTATCTGCTGAGCAATTTTCTCGGCAAAGGCTTCCGTTTCAGTTACGGAATCTGTTATAACTCTGAGCACAGCCCTCACTCCTTTTAAGTAGATTTTACTGATATATTGTATCATAAAAAATCAATAAGTCAACTTTACTCTTGAAATATTTATTCATTCATAATATAATATAAAGCAGTGAGCTCCATTAAAATCAGGATGTGATAAATTTTGCTTTGGAAAAATATAAAAAAAGCTCTCAGAGAAACGGATATAATTCTTCTTTTGCTGTGTCTGGCTCTTTCCGTTTTCGGCATAATAATGGTTTTCAGCGCAACCTATGACGGTGCTACCCTGCTTTCACGTGACGGTAAGGTTATGATTCTTGCCACTGTTATGGGAATTGCGGCGGCTCTTGTCATTTCGTTTATAGATTATGATATTATCCTTAAACTCTGGCCTGTTGTGGGCGCCGCCTCGGTTATTCTTATGCTGGGACTTTTTGTCTTCGGTGTTTCACCTGACGGCAGAAGTGATGCCTTTTCCTGGTACCGCTTCGGCTCCCTTTATTTCCAGCCCTCGGAAATTGTTAAAATCGGATTTATCATCACCTTCTCTTATCATCTGAGCAAGGTCAAAAACGAGATTTCTTCCCTTAAAAATGTTTTCTTTTTATGTGTGCACGCTGCCATTCCCATTCTGCTTGTTGTTGTCACAGGTGATATGGGCTCAGCTCTTATCTTCATAGTTATGTTTATCGCTATGATGTTTACGGCAGGAGTACATTGGCTGTATTTCCCTGCAGGTGCGGCAATTGTTGCAGCTGCATCGCCTGTTATATGGCTTAAGGTTTTCGACGACATTCAGCGCAACCGAATTCTTGCTCTGTTTAACCCCGAAGACTTCGAAACAGAAATTTATCAGCAGAATCAGGCACTCAAGGCCATATCAAACGGCGGCTTCAGAGGCATGGGCCTGTTTCAGGGTGAGCTGTCTCACAGCAGCCTTCTTCCCGAAAGACAAAACGATATGATTTTTTCCGTTGTCTGCGAAGAATCAGGCTTTATAGGTGCAGTTATTCTGCTCAGCCTTTTCCTGCTGCTTGCAGTTAAAATGGTCAAGGTCGGCAAACGAAGCTGCAATTTCGCCGCTGAGCTTATGTGCTACGGTGTGGCATTTATGATAATAGCTCAGGTTGTTATCAATGTGGGCATGTGCACAAGACTTCTGCCTGTTATCGGCATCACTCTCCCCTTCATCAGTGCCGGCGGTACCTCTGTGCTTTGCCTATATCTTGCAATCGGCCTGGTGCTGAGCATTTACCGTTCATCCCACGGCCTCGGCTATGAGGATTTCCGCTATGCCAGAATAGCTGTAAGTTACGAAAAATAAGTGCAGAATGCAAAGTGCCCTGCTTTGCAGTGCAAATGCAAAATTCAAAATGCAAAATGCAAAATTGTGGGTCGCTTCGCTCCGATTATACTCCCTTCGTCAGACCTGCGGTCTGCCACCTCCCTCAAGGAGGGAGGCAAGGGATTTCATCTGATTCAATCTTAACAATAATGGCAGGCCGCTACTGTGTAGTGACCTGCCTGTGTTTTTGTCGGATAAAAAGGGCGGGAAATCAGCTGTCACTTCAGTTGTTCCCGCTTTTTTATTTCATTTTTCTTTGATTTTTTCAATTTTCATAAGTCAATATTTCCCTGCACTTGCATTTGGCCTGACTTTATAATAAACTTGAAATGAGGTGAAAAATATGAATATAGGCGAGCTTATAACAATCAGAACCCTTCAGGAAAACGAAAACTCCGACTTTAAGCACACACCCTATTCAGCCGAAATAAGGCTGTTTTCCTGCGTGCAGATGGGTGACACCGAAAAGCTGATGGCTGAGCTGACAGGTATTGCCTCTTCAATAATAACCGGCAAGCTCTCAGACGATGTCATAATGCAGTATAAATATCTTGCTGTGAGCACCGTTACCCTTGCCACAAGATATGCAATTCAGGGCGGATTGAGCGAAAAAATTGCATATGAGTTTTCAGACAGAGTTATTATGGCTGTTGACGGTATGAGCTCTAAGGAAGAAATTGTTTTCTTTGTGGGCAACGAAATAATCACTCTGACAAATATGGTTCAAAAAAGCAGGCTTCACCCTATGCAGTCGCCTCACGTGCGAAAATGTATGCGCTATATAAATGAAAACATCACCTCAAAAATCAGTGTAGGCATACTGTCTGAGCACTGCGGAATTTCATCGGATTATCTCTCACAGATTTTCAAAGAGGAAACAGGCGAAAACCTGAGCTCCTATATTCTGAGAAAGAAGCTGGAAAAGGCTAAGGAGCTTCTCATTCAAGGAAAAACCAGCAAGGAAATATGCACTTTCCTGGCCTTTTCTTCTCAGTCCCACTTTATAACCTCATTTAAAAAGTATTATCATATGACTCCCACGGAATATCTGAAAATGATAAGATAAGGCGGGTCAGCGGTGAGGCGGCTCCGCTGCCGAACGGTGTTCGGCAAGCGACCGCAGGTCGCGCAAAATCGCAAAGCGATTTTTGCGGAGCCGCCGCCCACCCTCTTCATCCGACAAAAACACAGGCAGGTCACTACACTGTAGCGGCCTGCCATTATTATTAAGATTGAATCAGATGAAATTCCTTTCCTCCCTCCTTGAGGGAGCTGGCAGACCACAGGTCTGACGAAGGGAGTATAATCGGAGCGAAGCGCCCGACAATTTTGCATTTTGCACTTTGCATTCTGCATTTTAATCAACGTCGCAGGCGACTTTGATTAATCGGGATAGCCTGCAGGATTTGTGCTCTGCCACTTCCATGAATCAGCGCACATCTTTTCAAGATCTCTTTCAGCCTTCCAGCCAAGCTCCTCATAAGCCTTTGTGGGGTCTGAATAGCAGGTTGCAAGATCACCGGGACGGCGATCAACAATTTTATAGTTGATGGTAACACCACTTGCCTTTTCGAATGCCTTCACAACATCAAGCACACTGTAACCTGTGCCTGTGCCGAGATTATAAACATCAAGACCGCTTCTTGAAAGCACTCTTGCAAGAGCCTTGACGTGACCGAGAGCAAGGTCAACAACATGTATGTAATCTCTGACGCCTGTGCCGTCGGGTGTGTCATAATCGTCACCGTAAACACTCAGGCATTCTCTCTTGCCGATAGCAACCTGAGTGATGTAGGGCATAAGGTTGTTGGGGATGCCGTTGGGGTCTTCACCGATTCTGCCGCTTTCGTGAGCACCTATGGGATTGAAATAACGAAGAAGTGAAACTGACCACTCATTATCTGACTTGAAAAGGTCAGAGAGGATAATTTCAATCATAAACTTTGTTGTGCCATAGGGATTTGTTGTGCCGCCTGTGGGCATTGTTTCTTTAAGAGGAGAAACGTTGTTCATGCCGTAAACGGTTGCTGATGATGAGAACACGATTTTCTTGCAGCCGTTTTCTTTCATCACTTCGCAGAGCACGAGAGTGCCTGCAACGTTGTTATCATAATATTCAACCGGCTTGATGCAGCTTTCACCAACAGCCTTAAGGCCTGCAAAATGAATGACAGCATCAATTTTTTCCTGCTTGAAAACGTGATCAAGACCTTTTTTGTCACGGATGTCGCACTCATAAAAGGCAAATTCCTTGCCGCTGAGCTCTGCAACTCTCTTAAGAGATTCCTTTTTACTGTTATAGAAGTTATCCACAACAACGATATCATAGCCTGCTTTCATAAGCTCAATGCAGGTGTGTGAACCGATATAGCCTGCACCGCCTGTAACAAGAATTGACATATTTAATCACCTCGTTTATAATGTATGTGTTAATTGTACCTCATAACAGATAATATTTCAAGACGTTACAATACAAAATTTTATTTTAAGGTGACACAGAATGCAAAACTTATCAGATATTTCAGTTATAAGAGGTGTGCTTGAAAGGCACGGCTTCAATTTTTCAAAGGCACTGGGTCAGAACTTTCTTATCAACCCTTCCGTCTGTCCGAGAATGGCAGAGAGCTGTCTTTGCGATGAAAACACCGGTGTTATTGAAATAGGCGCAGGCATCGGCGTACTCACTGCCGAGCTTGCAAAAAGAGCAAAGAAGGTTGTCTGCGTTGAGCTTGACACAAGGCTTCTGCCCATACTCGACGAAACCCTGAGTGATTTCGACAACATTGAAATTGTCAATGCCGATGTTATGAAGGTTGACCTTCACGCCCTTATCAAAGAAAAATTTGAGGGTATGGATGTTGTGGTCTGCGCAAATCTGCCATATTACATCACCTCCCCCGTTATCACAATGCTTCTTGAAAGCAGGCTGCCCATCAAGGC
>JAZNUW010000150.1:0-10558 GCA_045592465.1 Acutalibacteraceae bacterium
CCAACGGAGCCGTCCCATGTGTCAACGGTTGTAGCCTTCATTTCTTCTTCGTCAAACCAACGTGTTGTTACAGCCTTAGTTTCTGTGAAAAAGCGGAATGCATCCTTGCCGAGGCAGTGGAGGTTACCAAAGAATGAGAGCTTGTGACCTGTGAAGGGGAACACACCAACGGGTACGGGGATGCCAACGTTAACGCCGACCATACCGCCGTCTGTTCTCTTTGCAAATTCTCTTGCATAGTAGCCGTTCTGTGTGAAGATAACTGAGCCGTTTGCAAAGGGATTGCGGTTCATAAGAGCAAGACCCTCTTCGAAGTTCTTGACTCTCTTGATGCAAAGCACGGGACCAAAAATTTCCTGAGTACCGACAGTCATATCCTCTGTTACGTTATCAAGGATTGTGGGGCCGACATAGAAGCCGTTTTCATAGCCTTCAACCTTAGCATCTCTGCCGTCGAGAACGAGAGTTGCACCTTCTTCAATACCCTTGTTGATCCAGTTGATAACGCTTGCCTTATGCTCAGCTGTTACAACAGGGCCGAGAGTTGATTCGGGGCAATATGCAGGGCCGAGCTTAAGCTCTTCAGCGTACTGTTTAAGAAGTGCCACCAGCTTGTCTGCAATGCTTTCCTGAGCCACAACAACAGGCAGAGCCATGCATCTTTCACCTGCGCAGCCGAATGAGGAGTTGATGATACCTCTTGCGCTTCTTTCAAGTGCAGCATCTTCGAGAACAAGTGCGTGGTTCTTAGCTTCGCAAAGAGCCTGAACTCTCTTACCTGTTGCTGATGCTTCTTTATAAACGTGAAGACCAACCTTTGTTGAGCCAACGAAGGTGATACCCTTAACATCGGGGTGCTTGAGAAGAATGTCAGCTTCAACTCTTGAGCAGGTAACAAGGTTAACTACACCCTTGGGAAGGCCTGCTTCGATAAGAAGCTCATTAAGACGCATTGCTGTCATAGGAGTCATTGATGCGAGCTTGAGCACGATTGTGTTACCGCATGCGATGCAGCAGGGAACCATCCAGCCCATAGGAATCATACCGGGGAAGTTGAAGGGTACGATGCCTGCAAAAACGCCTACGGGTTCATAATAGAGAGTGGTGTCATAACCGCTTGAGGTGTCTCTCATGCAGTCGCCCATTGTGAGTGAGGGAGCGCTCAGTGCGTGCTCAACGGGCTCTTTAACCTTGAGGATATCGCCCTTTGCCTCTGAGAGAACCTTACCGTGTTCTCTTGCGCAGAGCTCTGCAAGCTCATCCATATGCTCAACAAGAAGCTCACGGAATTTGTAAAGCACCTGAACTCTTTTCATAACAGGTGTGTTTGACCATGCGGGGAATGCTGCCTTTGCTGAAGCAATAGCTGCTTCAACTTCATCAGCTGTGCAGCAGGGAGTTTCTGCAATAACCTCACCTGTGCTGGGGTTGTAAACGGGCATATATTTCTCTGTTTTTGATTCGAGCCACTGACCGTCTACGAAATACTTCAATCTTTTGATCTGTTCCATTTTATCTGCTCCTGACTTTTATTTTAGTTTTTTACACTACCTTATATTAAGCCATAATTTTCAAGATAAATCAATAGTTTTTTAAATTTAAACTATAATTTTTCCTGCGGCTTTGATTAAATCTTCTTTTGCATTTGCTTTTATCTGCTCAAAGGGCAGGTGCATCGGGTTAGTTTCGATAACCTCGCTTATGCCTGCATTTATAACCTTCTGCATATCTGCCATATTGAGTCCTACTATGGCAATTGTCTTTTTGCCCTTGCTTCTTGATGCTATACCGAAGGGTACCTTGCCCATAAGACTCTGCTCATCCATTTTGCCTTCGCCTGTGATGACAAGGTCGGCACCGACAGTTTTTTCTTCAAAGTGAGTTATGTCAAGAATAGCCTCTATGCCTCTTTTAAGCTCTGCACCGAAAAATGCCACGAGTGCGAAACCGAGTCCGCCTGCAGCACCTGCACCCTCATATTGAGAATAATCTTTTTTAAGGTACTCTTGGGATTTTGCGGCAAGCTTGAAAAGACCTGCATCAAGGAATTCAACTGTCTCAGGGTCTGCACCCTTTTGCGGGCCGAATATGTAAGCTGCTCCGTTTTTGCCGTAAAGGGGATTTTTAACATCGCACAGCACTGTGATTTCGCTTTCCTTTAACCTTGTATCAAGCTGTGACAAATCAATTCTTTCAATTTCTGAAAGACCCTCACCGCAAAGAGGAACACTCTGACCGTCTTTATTGAGAAATCTTCCGCCGAGTGCTGCAGTGCAGCCGATGCCTCCGTCTGTTGTGGCACTGCCGCCGATTCCGATAACAAACTTTCTTATTCCCCTGTCGAGGGCATGCTTTATCATTTCACCTGTGCCGTAGGTGGAGGCTTTCACGGCATTGTTATTTTCTTCGATAGTTATACCCGAAGCCGCTGCCATTTCGATGACGGCAGTGTCCCCCTCAATGATGCCGTAGTAAACCTCAATCTCTCTGCCCAGAGGACTTCTCGCCCTCATATATATCTTCTGAGAGTCGGGGAAGGCATAGAGAAAGCTGTCCGTCATTC
This sequence comes from Acutalibacteraceae bacterium, assembly GCA_045592465.1. Classification (GTDB taxonomy): domain Bacteria; phylum Bacillota; class Clostridia; order Oscillospirales; family Acutalibacteraceae; genus UBA6857. Next base: position 2,564 of record JAZNUW010000150.1, read on the forward strand.
CCTCACCGCCGTCAGCAATAGGAATTTCCACAACCTCAATTTCGCCGTACTTTTCAATGAGCACATCTCTGACTGTTTCGCAGACCTCTGCCGAGGAAAGAGTGCCCTTAAATGAGTCGGGCGCAATAACAACCTTTTTCATCTTAACACCAGCTTTCTGAGTTCCTCAATATTTTCCAGCACCGTTGCACCTGTTTCAAGAAGTCTTTCATAGGAATTGTGACCTCTTGCAATAAGCACACATTCACAGCCTATATTCTCTGCCACCTCAAAATCGTGAGTGGTGTCGCCCACAAAAAGCACATCGGCAGAATCAATATCATTTTCACTTATCCACCTAAGAGCAATATCCACCTTACTTTTGGCATAAACATCACGCGTGCCGAGAATATCGGTGAAAAAATGCTCTATATCGTGGGTACGCACCTGCTTTTCAAGAAACTTCTGCTCCGTTGCAGAAAGAATCATTTGTCTGATGCCTGCAAACTTGAACTCGCGAAGTGCTCTTTCGGCATCTTCAAAAATCTCTGCCTCGGGAAATCTCTCATCATACTCAAAGACATAGTCCCTTGCAATATCCTCAAACCTTTCGTTTTCAAGGTCGAAGCCCAGCTTTTCATAGAAGCTTATTATGGGGAAGCCAAATTTCTCGTGATACTCCCCTATTTCTTTCATGGTTTCTTTGCCTCGCCTAGAAAGCAGGGTGTTTTCAATTTCAAAATTAATCTGCAGGTCGTCAAGGATAGTACCGTTCCAATCCCACATTATATATTTATATTTCATTTTCTTCTCCTGTCTTTTTAATTGAAAGTCTGCGGTGAAGGGCGGCTCCGCTGCCGAACTTCGTTCGGCAAGCGACGGCCGTCGCTAAAAATCGCAAAGCGATTTTTGCGGAGCCGCCCCCCGCAAAGTTACATGTTTTCCTCAATGTAATCGCTGAGCTCCCCCACATTTTTCAGCTTCATTGCAACACTGTCAGGTATAGTGACATCAAAGGCGTATTCAAGCTCCATAAGTATTTCTATAATATCAATGCTGTCTGCACCTGTTTCTTCCAGTGTTGTTTCTTCACTGAGAAGCTCGGGTCTGAGCTCTGTTTTTTCACAGATTATTTCTTTGACTCTTGTGAATGTATCCATAGGTTTTCTCCTTTTATATTATCATATTTATTATTATTTCTCAAGTCGCAAAGAAAACTTTAAAGGCAAATGTTGTATATTGCTTCTGCCATCGGTCAAAAATCAAGGTTAATAAAACCTGAAGGAGCATACATAACACTATGAAACTAAAAGCTATTGACCTTGCCGTTTTCCTGACACTGATTATCTGTATTATTGCCACTGTAAATTTCGAAAATACCTGCAAGGGCGTCAGAGATGATATTCTCCGCCTGCATATTATTGCGAACTCTGATTCCGAGCCTGACCAACGCCTCAAATTAAAGGTACGCGACGGCATAATTTCGCAGTGCGGAAGTCTTTTCAAAAATTGTGACGATATCCTTTCAGCAACACAGTCTGCCGAAGATTCCCTGTCAGAGCTTAAGGATGTTGCTCTTACCTGCGTTGAAAATTACGGTTATAACTATGATGTTTCGGTCAGCCTTTGTGAAAGCTATTTTCCCACAAGGGTCTATGAAAATGTTACCCTACCTGCAGGCTATTATAACGCTGTTAAAATAATTATCGGCGAGGGCAAGGGCAAAAACTGGTGGTGCGTGATGTTTCCCTCACTCTGCCTGCCGGGCGCACTAAGCAAAGAAAGCAGGCTCAGCTCAGTGTTATCGGAAAATGAAATGAAGCTTGTGCTCTCTGAGCCTGAATATGAAGTGCGCTTCTGGCTGGTGGAAAAATATTATGACATAAAAAACAGATTCAAAAATAATTTTTAATATCTCCAGCCCTTGAAACTACTCCTTAATAATGATATGATAATAAGTGAAGAAAATATTATTAAGGAGTGTTCTTAAATGGAAAAATATGACATTCTTATAGCCGGTGCTTCCACCACAGGTGCATGGTTTGCAAAGAAAATGGCTGAGCAGGGTCACAGCGTTCTTGTTATTGAAAAGCAGGAAGCCGAAAACGTTTCAAGAGAATATGACATCTTCCATATGGGCAAGCTCGATATGGAAAGATTTGGTCTTGACATCCCCGAAGAGGGCGACGATGATTTTGGCTTTGTTTTCACCTCAGGAAGAAGCTATTCGCCCTATGCCAACTATTCAAAATACGGCAAAGAAACTGTTATCGGTATGCATAAGCACGAGTTCATTATGAGAATGAACCGTCAGGCTGAAGCGGCAGGTGCAAAAATCATATACGGTGCCGCCTTCAGCGACTTCCTCAAGGACGAAAAGGGCAAGATTATCGGTGCCGAATACATAACTGCTGACGGCAAGCAGCAGGTCGAGGCAAAGCTTGTTGCCGACTGTACGGGTATCCCCTCTGCAGCAAGAACTAAGCTCCCCGACAACGCCTATGTTGAAAACTTCTCACTGAAGCCCGAAGACATCTTTTATGTTGTTCTTTATTATGCAAAATATCTGGATGAAAAAATCAATCCCCTTGATCTGCACGGCTTCTTTATGCAGTATAAGGCATGGTCAGCACCCAGCGGTGACGACCACGGTGCAATTCTCGGTATAGGCGCAAACTATGACTATGCCTATGCAGAAGAAATTGCCAAGGATGTCAGAAAGAATGTACCCTGGCCGAAATATACGGTTGAGAAGGTTGAAAGGGGAATGACTCCCTATCACAGAACTCTTTATTCATTTGTTGAAGACGGCTTTATTGCTATGGGCGACACTGCATTCCTCACAAAGCCCACCTGCGGTGAGGGCTGCACATCCTCTCTTTATCAGGCTGAAATTGCCGTTGAAGTCATTTCAAAGCTTCTTAAGGAAAACAAGCCTCTGACAAAAGAGAATATGTGGTCAATCAACAAGCGCTATATTCAGGTGCAGGGCAAAGATTTCGATTCACTTCGTCCTCTGCTTATCGGCATAGTCTGCTACAGCTATAAAGAGGCTGAATATATGTTTAAGAATGATATCATCTTCTGTCAGAAGATTCTCGGCGGAATGGGTCAGGATCTTGACCTGAGCCCTGCCGATATTGCTAAAATGGTCAGCGGTATGCTTCGCGGTGTTGCAACCGGCAACATAAAAATGTCAAACCTTGCAAAAACCGTCAAGGGTCTTCTTCAGAGCGGAGAGGTCGGCAAGCTTTATGACGAATATCCCGATTCACCTGCTGGATATTTCTCGTGGAAAGAAAAGGCTGATGCTCTCTGGGAAAAGATAGGCAAGGTTGCCGACAGCTGCGACCCTGAAATTCTCAGAAAAATAGGCAAATAAATTATACGCCCCTGTCTTCAGGGGCGTATTTCTTTTTTCACTGTCAATGGTGATGTCCGTGGTGGTGAGAATGATGCTTCTTTGCCTCGGGCACAATACATTTTTCTTCGCGGCACTTTTCTTCAGGGAGCTCCGTTTCGATTGTGACGTGGTCTATGCCGTGCTCACTCAGCTCCTGACGGACCTCATGCTTTATTATATGTGCATCGCCGTTTATCACAAGGTGCATTGTGGCATAAGCGTCTTCACCGCCTATGCTCCACAGATGAAAATGATGCACATCCTCAACACCGTCAATTGCGCACAGATGTTTTTTCAGTTCATCTATATCCACTCCCTCAGGCGCTTTTTCAAGCAGTACGTTTATAATTTCCTTAAGATTTTTCACTGCGTGCACAAGGATAAAGGCAGCCACACCTATTGACATAAGCGGGTCTATAATCCACAAATCGGTGAATCTCATAACTATGGCGCCTATGAGCACCACTATCCAACCAAGAACATCTTCAAGCATATGAAGATTGACGGCCCTTTGATTTTTGCTCTCACCGCCATGAGTGAAATATGCTGCAAGAAAGTTGACGGCGGCGCCCACAACAGCAAAGCCTATCATACCGTTATAATTGATCTGGGCAGGATTTATTATTCTGCCCACTGCACCTGCAATAACACTCACTGACCCTGTCACAAGAATAAGAGTTGTCACTGCGGCACCCAGCAAAGAGTATCTGCCGTAGCCGTAGGTGTATTTATCGTCGGGCGCCTTTTTGCTCTTTTTTTCAAGGAAATATGATGCACCTATGCTTGCCGTGTCGCCCATATCGTGCAGAGCATCGCTTAAAATTGCAACACTGCCTGTGAAGATTCCGCCCACAAGCTCAAAAACAGAAAAAACCAGATTAAGAATAAAAGCTGTTAATATTTTCTTTTCACTTTTCATTGGTGCCTCCATTGACTTTTTATTGATTAAATAATACAATATATATAATATCGAATACATTGTTCAATATTATTTTATCAACGGGCAGGTGAAAAAACAACATATAAATTCGTCCTATTGTTTTTTACTGAACAAAAAGGCGTTTTTGTGTGCAAAACCTATGGACAGACGACAAAGAAAAACAAGAGAAGCAATTTTCAGCGCCTTTCGCGAGCTTCTCGGGCACAGACGTTATGAAAACATAACAGTGCAGGATATAATAGACAAGGCAGATGTGGGCAGAAGCACCTTCTATTCCCATTTTGAAACAAAGGATGCTCTGCTCAAGGCAATATGCAGTGATATTTTTGACCACATTTTCAAGGGCGATATGTGCGACTATCCCGGGCAGACCCGCTCTCTTGAAGAAAAGCTGGCTCACATTCTCTGGCATCTCAAGGACCACAAAAAGGATATATCCGGGCTTCTCAGCTGTGAAAGCGCAGACCTTTTTATGGGATATATAAAGGCCTATCTCAGCGAGCTTTTCACACTACATCTGAAGGATTTTGATAAGGCTGTGCCTGAAGATTTCTTATTGAATCACCTGACAAACAGCTTTTGTGCAGTGATAAAATGGTGCAACGGCAAAAATATGGAGTTTTCTCCTGAGGAAACGGCACGCCTTTTTATTGTGCTTGTGTCATAAAAAAATAACCACCTGATCCTTTTCTCAGGTGGTTATATATTTTGTAAGGATTTTTTCGTTTGCACTATTCTGCACCTTGTTTTCTTCATTATTTCTTTTGCAATTTTCTCTGTTTCTTGCTTTCTTTACATTTACAGGACATCCTCTGCTGCCCTTTTCTCCATAAATGTTTTACTCTCTGAGGTACAGTTAACGTTTCCTTTTTGTCTTATGACAGCTTTCCTCGGTCACTTCATCCGACCGAGCATTTCATATTGAAAGCTTTTATAAGACTTCACAAGTTTCTTTACACTCGTGAATTGCGCAAGTCTTTTCACTTGCTATCTATATATAAATTTTCGTCTGATACGACTTGATTTTATCTCTTTCAGCTCTACCCGGACGGTCATTTCCGTCAAAGGAGATTTTCGGTTTGTTTCTTTACACAAACCCTTTTGTTTTATAATTTTTATTTTTTACAGATACTTATCAAATCGTACGGTTTATACTAAACAGTACATCGGTAACACCCCTTTCTTTTTGTTGCACCCTTATTATATATTATCCTTGTGTTATGTGTCAATAGTTTTTAACAAATTAATTTTATTTTGTATATTATTACTATAAATTGATTTTTACCCGGCATTTTAAGCCCCGATTTATTGTTAAATATAAACAAAATATGAACAAACGTGTCGGGTACCCTGCCGAAAAAAAACAAGTCACAGAAAAAAATCTGCACCCTGCTCTATCATAAATCCCTGACTGAAAGGCTTCATTTATTTATAAAAGAAAACCGAACAGCTCCGCCCCCTTGGCGGGAAAAGAAAAAAGACGCGGAGTCACTGCCCCGCGTCCCATAATAATTATTTCTCAATGCCGAGATTCTTAACCTGAACTGCATATTCCTGCTGGAATGTCATGTTCACCTTGTTGATGTCGTCAAGATTCTTGGCTGCGATGCCCTGATAGCCTGCAAGACCGCTTGTGATGAAGTTGTAAGCGCCCTGAACAATGCTCTTTGCATAGTCGTTAGCCTGCTTCTTATATTCGTTGCACTCGCCTGTTGTCTTTGCAATCATAGCCTGAACTGTCTTTTCTGTTTCAGCCTTGATTCTCTCGGACTCTTCTCTTGCCATTCTTGTGATGTTGTGCTCCTTAACAAGCTCTGCAGCCTGGTTGTTTGCACGTGCAATAATTGCCTCAGCATCAGCCTGTGCCTTCTTGACTACATCGTTGTAGTAAGCCTGTGACTTAGCTGTGGTTTCATTTTTGTAGTTCTGAGCATCTGAAACGAGCTTGTCTGCCTTATCGTTAGCGTCTGAGATAATTCTTGCCTCTCTGCTGATGATATCCTTTGACTTAACAAACTCCTCGGGGAATTTTTCCTGCATAAACTGAACAAGTGTATCAACGTCACGGCCGTTAACTATTCTCTTGCTCTTTGAGAAGAAGAACTTCTTTGCATTTGACACATAAAGTGACATCTGCTCAACAAGCTGTTCAAAATCGAGATCCTTCCACTTTTCTTCAGCAGCATCGTGGTCGTAAGCACCGAATTCTCTTACTTCCTCATACTCCTCTTCTTCATAAGCTTCTTCCATGTAATCGTCTGAACCCTCTACGTCTTCTACTTCGAGATCTTCGATATCGTAAGTTGCCATATCTTTGTCATCCTTTCATTAATTTATCAATTATTTCCTTTGATACTTCCTTGGGGATAAAAGGTGTTACATCGCCGCCAAGCATGCAAACCTGCTTGATAACACTCGAGCTGAGAAACATATTTTCACTGCTCGCAGCCATGAATACCGTTTCGATTTCACCGTTGAGTTTTTTGTTGATAAGCGCCTGCTGAAATTCATCTTCAAAGTCGGAAACAGCTCTGAGACCCTTGACGATTGCAACTGCGTTTTTGTGCCTTGCGTAATCTGCCAACAGACCCATATAAGAATCAGTTTCAACATTGTCGATTCCTTCTGTGCACTTCTTAACAAGCTCAACCCTTTCCTCAACGCTGAAAGCATGGGAGCCTGCCTTGCGGTAGTTAGACATAACAACCACAATAACCTTGTCAAAAAGCTTTGCACTTCTTCTTATTATATCCAGGTGTCCTATTGTTATAGGATCGAAGCTGCCCGGATATATAGCAATTCTTTCTTTCATAACTCAGTCCTCCTGAGTAGCCACTCTGTAAAGAAACAGTCCTGTTTTTCCGTACCTGTACTTTTTCTGAAGTCTGAAGCTGCCGGCACATTCGGGAAGCTCGTCTTTATAGGGAGCCTCACAGATAATAACACCGCTTTCGCTCATAACATCAGTAACCTTTTCAAGTGCCTTTTCGAGAATTCCCGCCGAATAGGGAGGGTCAAGAAAAGCGATATCATATTTTTCCGTTCTTCTTGCGAGGAAGGAAAGTGCATCACCGCAGACAACAACTGCTTTTTTCTGAAAGCCTGTGTGCTCAAGATTCTGCTTTATGACATCCACACTCTTTTTTGACATATCAACGATAACTGCACTGTCGGCTCCTCTTGAAAGAGCTTCAATTGCAAGCTGACCGCTGCCGCCGAAAAGGTCGAGTACCTTTCTGCCTTCGATTTCAAACTGTATAATGCTGAAAAGTGCTTCTTTAACTATATCTGTGGTCGGTCTTACATCCACACCCTCAAGGGTGATGAGCTTTCTGCCTCTTGCAGAACCCGTGATAACTCTCATATAATCCCTCCATGACACAGTTAGTTACAGTATATTATCACACTTTTTTGTCAAAAAATCAACACTATTTGCCTAATTTCTACTTTTTTACTTAAAATTACTATTCATAATAGGATATTTTTACCTATTCGGACAAGTTTTAAGCTTTAATTATTCAAGCTGTGCCTTAGGTGACACGTCTTTTCTGCCATGATTATAAAGCTTTCTGTTATCCAGTGCCCACTGTCTGGGTGTGAATTCACCTGCACCTACATCGCCCACTGCACTTGCAATTTCAAAGACAGTTGCATCAAGTGTGTCAAGCTGACT
>JAZNUW010000151.1:0-36474 GCA_045592465.1 Acutalibacteraceae bacterium
GCATTCATGTTAACAAAGTTTGCCTCTGAAAGACGGTCTGCAAGACAGGCACCTATTACCTCAGTACCGTCAAGGCAGAGGATAGTGTCAACTATAGTGTCAGCATAGTAGTAGGAGCAAAGCTCTTCAGCAACGGCTCTCGCCTCTGACATACGGGCCTTCTGTGACACAACATCAATATAGTAGTTGCTGTGGCTGTTGCCCATTGCAAAGTGACCCATAGCAACTCTCAGATAAAGATTTTTTCTTTTGGTTTCATATTTTACTGTATTTAAAGTTGACATATTATATCCTCCTTTTATGGATTATGCTAGCATTATACACTAAATTCTTCTGTTTTTCAAGTGCTTTTTGTCTACTTTTATATAATATAGACAAAAACAGTGGCTGCTATACCTCAAAGGTAAGCAGCCATAACTATTTTATTTGGCTTTTTCTTTTTTCTCAGGGATAATAAATATAAACACGAGTGAGCTTATAAGCAGCATCATAGGATAATAAAGATTGCCGATAATATCAAAAGCTGAAAGCTCGTGACCCATTGTTGTCACAACAGACAGTGCTACGAGTATCTGTGCACCGTAAGGAAGTACACCCTGGAAAATGCAGGAGAATGTGTCGAGAATTGAGGCTGTCTTTCTGGGGGACACACCGAAATCCTTAGCCATTTCACTTGCTATGGGGTTTGCCATAACAATTGCAACAGTGTTGTTTGCTGTAGCTATATCCATAAGACCGACAAGCAGACCCATGCCAAGCTGACCGCTTTTCTTGCCCTTGAAAACGCGTCTGATTCCGCTGAGAAGCGCCTCAAAGCCACCGTTGTGTCTGATAAGCGCACAAAGTGCTGCAACGAGAATTGCAACCATAGATGTTTCAAACATACCTGCTGCACCTGAGCCCATGCCCGAAAGCAGGTCAGGGAAATTGACAGCACCTGTTGCAAGCATAATAATGCTGCCTGAAAGTATACCGATAATAAGAGTCAGGAATACATTCACACCTATTATTCCGCTTATAAGCACAAGCACGTAGGGAACAACCTCAAGCATATCATATTCCTTATTTATGCTTTCAGCTATATCATATTTAAGAGATAATGCTGTGATAATAGCCACTGTCACAAGAGCCGCAGGCACAACAACAGCAAAGTTTGTGCGGAATTTATCCTTCATCGCACAGCCCTGACCGTTACAGGCGGCAATTGTTGTGTCAGAAATAAATGAAAGGTTATCGCCGAACATTGCACCTCCGACAACAGTACCGACACAAAGTGCCAGAGGGAAGCCTGAGCCTTCAGAAATAGCAACTGCAATAGGTGCAATAAGTGTGATGGTACCCACTGAAGTGCCCATAGCAGTTGAAACAAAGCAGCTGACTATGAAAAGTACCAGCACGGCAAAACGGGCAGGTGTAATTGAAAGCATAAAATATGCAACACTTTCAGCCGAGCTTCTGCCGACAACGCCCACAAAAATGCCTGCCAGCATAAATATAATGAGCATTGTAATAATGTTTTTATCACCGATTCCGTTACCCATTATTTCAAACTTTTTATCAAGAGACACACCCTTTGTCTGAAGAACCGCAACAAAAAGTGCCACAAGAAATGCCACAACAACGGGCACACTATAAAAGCCCATAGGGATTTTCATCACATATTCAAACACGATACCCAGTGTCAGATAGAAAATCACAAACACACCTATAGGCAGCAAAGCAAGACTATTGGATTTTTTCATTATAAAACTCCTTTAAAACATAATGTTTTTCTATTATACAATAAAAGCTGTGTTATTTCAACCTGTTGATTTGTTTTCGTTGGCGTCACAGCAAAAAGCAGCGCCCGCAACATTACGGGCACCGAATTTTATATTCAGTTAAAGCTTCTGACCCAGTTCAGCAAAGAGCCATGATGACGGTTTTCTCGCACTGTTCCAAGCATATATTCGGTAACGGGTCCGTTTTTTCTCATCTTTTCAAGAATTGCTTCCTGAAGCTCATCCACAGTCATTTCCTCATAAGGCTTATCAGGGGCAGGCTTATTGCTTTCGGGTTTTATCTCTTTTTGTACCGTGACATTTTCTGCCCTCTCAGGCTCCCTCACATCGGGCGCAGCTTCATAAGACGGCTTGATTTCAACTGTCTTAATTGGTGCAACACTTTCCTTTTGAAGCTCTGCAGGAATCCATATTTCACCAAAGTTTGCCGGCACACTCACCTTTATATATCCGTCTTTTGCCCTTGCCTTCTGACCCGTCAGTACGCCCACATATTCTTCGCTTTTGCTTGCGAGATTCATTTCAGCAGCACTGTCCCCATTGTTGACAGTGATAATCACCGATTTGCCGTCAAGGCTTCTCTCATAGGCAAAATATGTGTTATTAAGCAGCAACTCCTTATATTCGCCGTAGCAAAGTGCAGGTGTATTCTGTCGGATTTTGCCCAGTGCTGTAATCAGCTTTGTGCAGGGATTTGTCTGAGCTGCGTCACTGTAAGAAGCATAATCCAGCATAGGTCGCAGAGAATCGTCGGAGAAACGTTCTTTCTTACCCTCAATGCCGAATTCGGAGCCGTAATAAACAGAGGGAATTCCCGGCAAGGTGTAAAGCATAACATGAACAGGTATATAGTGCGCCTTATTATTCAGCTTGGTGTAAATGCGCTCAACATCATGATTATCTGTAAATGTATAAAGCTTCAGACGGTCACCTGTCATACCGCTGACATATTTTATTGTGTGCGCAATTTCAAAATAGTTGTGATCATTGTGGGCAGAATACAATGCCTTATGAAGCATATAATTTGTTACTGAATGGAGAGTGCCGTCATTTGCCCAGCGCGAATAATCACCGTGAATAACCTCACCCATAAGCCAGAAATCCGCCTTGACCCGGTTTGCAACCTGACGGATCGCCTTCATATAGTCGAAATCCATAACATCAGCCGCATCAAGGCGAATTCCGTCAATATCAAACTCACTCACCCAGAATCGGATGACATCACAAATATAATCTCTGACTGCAGGATTGCGCTGGTTCAATTTGACCAGCAGGTCATGTCCGCCCCAGTTTTCATAAGAAAAACCGTCGTTATATGAATTATTCCCATAGAAGTTAATGTTACAGTACCAATCTTTATATTGGGAGTTTTCACGTTTTTCTTTTATATCGCGAAAGGCAAAAAAATCGCGTCCTGTGTGATTGAACACACCGTCAAAGATAACTCTGATGCCCTTCTTATGACATTCCGATACAAAATTTTTCAGGTCTTCATTGCTACCGAGTCTGCTGTCTAACTTTTTATAATCCGTTGTTTCATATCCGTGCCCCACAGACTCAAAAAGAGGTCCTATATAAATTGCGTTGCAACCGATGTTTCTTATATGATCAAGCCACTCCAGAAGCGAATTCAATCTGTGTACAATCTCGCCATATTCATTATGTTTTGGCGCACCTGTCATTCCAAGCGGATAAATATGATAAAAGACAGCCTCGTCATACCACGCCATGGCTATTCCTCCTTGTTTAAAAATATGCTCACATTACATTTTATGCATACAGGCAATTTCTCTGTAGTTTTCACTTTAACACTGAAAATTATAGCATATAAAATGCGAAAATACAATTGTGCATCAAGTATCGGAAAGTATTGTTGAGCTGAGTATGCATATATGAATAAAAACGACCACTCTTAAGCAGTCGTTTTTATTAACAATTTTAAGTCTCAGCCTTTTGAAAAAATAAAAATCATTGCAAATTCTGTTTCATATTCTTCCAGCAATTTCATTCCTGAATTTTGTGCATAACTTTTTATATCATCAGCATTATCAGGATACACTTTTATTTTATAGCTTCCCATATCTATATATTCATTTTGATTTTTATCAGTTGATAAAAGAAACACTCCCTTTTCATTCAGCAGATCAGACACTTTTTCAAATGCTTTTTGTTTTTCTCTGATATGCATAAAAGTCAAACTTGAATACACAACATCAAAGCTTTTGCTGAAATTATATTCTAAAAAATCAGCACATATAAGCTCAGGCTTTTTTAGATAACCCATCTTGACATTTTTCTTTGCTTTTTCAACGGTCTTTCGAGATATATCTATTCCGGTAAATTGCTTGCAACAAGGAGCAACTTTGACTGCAATTCTTCCTGTACCTACTCCTATTTCCAGAACAGTTTTAGACTTATCCAGATGCATTTTTTCGATAAAAGCCTGTCCATCCCATTTATCCATATACTCTTTTAACGGTTTTGGATCATGAACAGGATCTTGCCCTTCATCAATTAAATTATCATAGTGTTTTGCAACATCTTTCATTTGTTATCCTCCCTGTTCATTAATTCTTTGACTAAGGAAAATTATATCAAAATTATATGTGTTAATCAATACATTGTACTGTCACAAACCTGTGACACGCCCGACTTGCGGTACTCCGGCTCCTTCTGTGAGGGAGTTGGCGCGGAGCAGACTGAGGGAGTTTTTTGCGCTGTTCAGGTCAAATTGACGAACAATAATCATTAACTTCAGATTATTATAGGCTATCAAAACCAACAAAACTATTTGAGATTAGTTTTAATAGGAAAACTGTACTATCATTATGAATCATGCTTTTCCATAACTACTTCATAAACAAAGTCCAAATTGCGTCTTTTTTTACCATAGAATGATATATATATTTTGTTATTAATATTCCTGATATTTATAAACTATCTTATTTGTTCTAAAAATCATAATTTGCTTCGCTTCATCTATCGTTTTTTTAAAATATTTATCAAAATAAACAATATTGTAAATCCTTTTTATTATTTTCTTAAAAATAAGTGATACTATTATCAAAGTAATATTAATAAAAATTGCTGCAATTGAAAAATCAAATATAAGTCCATAAACAGCTCCTACAAAAAAAGGAATATATATAATGGCAATGGGAAGTAAAGTAAGAACAATTAAAAACTTAATTCTAAATTTATCTACATTGTTCTGATATTGATATTCAGATGTCAATTCTCCATTAACTAGAAAAACACTAAACAACAGAAAAATCAAACAATGATAGTATTTTTCCGTAATATTAATCTTTTTTAGTCCAACTGGAATCATAAGACCAGAACAAAAGCTAGTACAATTAATAATACCCCATATCCACATACTTCTTACTGTATCTGTAGATAAAAAACCACCTAAAGCGAAATGTGACGTTTTCATGCTTTTTTGAAGAATATGTATTTTATCATTGTAATCAATTAAAACCATTATTGAGTTTCCTGCAACAACTTCATAGAACTCACCCTTATGCTCAATTAACAAATCCCTATTAGTTGAATTTTGTATTGTTACTCGTTTTATTTTTTGACCCTCCTTATAATAATATAGTCATCTTTTTCACCATCAGATATATCAAACATCATACTCAATAAACTTCCCCAAGACGAAAATATAGATATAATTGTCCATAAAACAACGAAATGTTCGTCATTGAACTATCAAAGATTTTCTCACCATAAAAACAACGAAAACCCTTGATTTTCAAGGGTTTTCAGCTTCGTTCGTCATATTGGAACGAAATCATGTCTCTATGTAACGAAAATCAAACTGTAAATTTCGATGATTTTGTGTTGCTGCATCCTTAAACTCATTCATTTTGATTAATATATTTTTCAATCAAATCCATAACTTCTTCTTTCGAAATGTAAATATTTTCTTCAAATTCTTTCTTCAAATAACTCACCATCGAAGCAGATTCATCAAATCCAAATTTTTTCAAGAACTCAACAAAACCGTCGCCATCACAATTCTTATAATTAAATATTCTTGATATTTGCCAATCACCTTTAATCATAGAAAACATTAGTTTGATTGCATCTAAATCTTCTAACGAATATTCCTCTTCTGTTAATAATTTTTCACTTCGATACTCACCAAAAACAAGACCTATATATTCAACTTCGTAATCACTAATTGTTTGAAAATCTTTGTTTGAAATATCAAAATTTAATTTTGTCAATTTGTCACCATACATAAAACAAAGTGCTATTGTGTCTTCTGATACAAATGACAATTTTTCTCCTTTTTCTGCAACTGTAATTTGACCAGGTAAGTATTTCGCAAAACAGTTTTCTTGACTTCTGCCCTTTTCAGACTGTGAAAACCTCCAATATGTTTTTCATAATTTTGCTAAATCTTGTAGAGTTAATTTTTCTTCCATGTTTATATCTCCAAATTACGTTATTTATTCACATTCAATTACATTCCATGTATCAAAAGTGTTTTTGCTAATTTCATATGTTTTTTTATGTATAGCTAAACATAATAATTTTCTAGGTCTGCTCATTCCAACATAAACACATTTTCTACTATAATCAGCTGTTTTGGTTGGCTTACCCCCAATGAAGAATGGTAGAACCTTTTTTATATCAGAAGTACCACCTTTTTCAGTTTCTAGATATAGAGTTGCATCATGTGTTTCTCCTTTTACACCATGAACAGTATCAAATTGAATAGTAATGTTGTCCGAAGGAACATACATTGAATTGTGATGCTTAATATCTTTATCACATGAATATATGTCTTCAAGAAAATATTTCGGCAATTCATCCCAAACACTCTTGGCACCATTTTCGCTAGGAATCAATGCATTTACCATGTTTTTTATTTCATCATCTACAATATCTTTGGTGTATTCAGATAACTCAAATATTTTCAGAATAGACATCTTATATGTTTCAAAATGGGTGTTGTCCAACTTTTCTTTTATTGAATGAATGGTGTATTTCTTTCCTAAATAGTTAAGTATCTTACATAATAATTTTCGTATATTCAGTTCTGCTAAATAGCCCTTACCTTCTTCTAATGACATTGTGATTGTTTGAATATAATTCCAATAATTATTTTCACTAGTATGTTTCCCACTAGGATCAAAATCTTCCCAATAATCACTAATTTTTAAGCCTGCTAGACTTTTTTTCTTTACTGCACCAACTACCTTGTATATTCCATCACTTGCTACAAGGTTATTACTCTTAAGAATATCAATGAATGTATTTATGACTTTATTTCTAGTGCCATCGTCAAAAACAATTAAAGTTGGCTTACACGAAGTTAACGACTCTGCAGAAATAATATTTCCTTCTCTTTTTTTCAGGTGATTAATAACATCTGCGATTTGCTGACCATACCGATTAGAAGTCGCAATTGATAACGCCGACTCACTAGGAGTCCAGTCTTCTTGATTTACAACATCAGAGTTATATATAGCTTGGTCCGGATCACCTATATGCAAAACGCATGCCTTTGTCTTATCAAAAATTTTATCTAATGCTCTGCGCTGGACAACATCACAATCTTGATATTCATCAATAAAAACATATTTAAATCTCCTGCTGAAAAGTTCTACGTATTCATCTGATAATTCAGCAATTGCTTCTTCAGCATATCGATAAGCATCCTTATAACGTATCATACCTTCATTTTTCAGCAAATTTTCAATAGCGAGTATATATTGTGTTGAGGATTTTGTTCCCTTTCCCGCAAGTGGTCTTGCTTGTCGTCCAAGATATAGTGCTTCATCTTTTAAATATAAGCTTTTTACCATATCAAGTATAGTAGGATAAATTTCCTTGTTAAAATTGTTTTTCAAAAGGCCTCGCAACTGAGGATAATCATTTGTTTTATAAATAAGTGAAAGTAAATGAAAAGAAAAAACATCGTCATCAACCACCTGTAATGTAGCAGTTGTTTTTCTTTTCAAATAAGGCTTTACAATATATAAATCTATGAAAGACTGAATAGTGCCAACATAATTAGGATAATTAAGTAATTTGTCTGCACAACTAGATAATCGTGTTTTAATTTCATTCACCGCTACATTAGTGTGCGAAAGAACGCAAACACCTTCTCCATTATCAAGTGGCATCCTATCTGCAAGAATCTTCAACTTAGCTAATAGAACTGTTGTTTTTCCACTACCGGGACAAGCAGATACATCTGTAGATTCCCAACACTTAATAACCGATTTAGCATCGTCAGGAAAATGTGCACTTTCTGGCAAAAGCAGTTTTTCAATTATTTCGATTTCATCATTTTGCACTTGAATAGAATTCATATCCATTCTCCTTATTTAACTTTCTACTCCAACAGCGTGTTTTATGGCAGAAACGATATACCTTAAACTTTCGTCTTCTTCAATTTTTTCTTTGAGGGTACTAATTTTTTCGTTAGATACCTTAAATTGAAACAAATCAATATCAAACAGATTTTCTTTTTTATCATCTTGTGGATCTTCTAAACATTCCCAGCGCAATATTGAAGCCATACATTGAGCTACGATTGCTTTTAAACCACTTTTATCGTCGTTATCTAACATAAGGCTATACATACGTGTTGCTTTTTCATCGGTTGACAATCCAGCCCATTCAGCAGTTTCTTGTGTTACTGCCGTGTCTGCTTCTTGAATTTTTTTATTAGTTAAGGAGTATTTATTGCTATTTTTTATCTTTTTCCCATAATGTATTGCCTTATGAAATTCGTCTCCCAAACAACTTAATGCTAAACAGTATTCCAAAGTCCATTTAGGTGAAACATAACTTTTAATTGTTCCTATATCATATCTCTCCATCTTTTTCTTAATCGCTTCGGCATATTCTTCGCTTTTATCAGGGAAAACCATTTCTTCGTTATCTTTTTCATAAGGTTTTACATCACAATCAGTGATTATTGATACTGGTATTGGAACCGTAGTGCCATCCGAACGCATCATAATTCTTGAGTATCTAAGAAAGGCTGTACTTCCTACATTCACAATAGAAACCCCATACTTTTCAAGAGGATATCCTAAAATTTCTGCTATAACGGAAACTAAAATATTTTCCGCATCTCCTTCAACCATAATAATACCCTTAGCAAAAAACAAATTTGATTTTGTAACATCCAAAAAACGCTGTAAAAAGAG
Organism: Acutalibacteraceae bacterium; assembly: GCA_045592465.1. GTDB lineage: Bacteria > Bacillota > Clostridia > Oscillospirales > Acutalibacteraceae > UBA6857. The sequence continues at coordinate 8,960 of JAZNUW010000151.1, forward strand.
ATAATCCCCGCGTTCCAATCCCGTTTTTGTGTATGATAAATCATAGCCACAGCCATCTTTTAAAAGTATTATGTTTTTTATGTTGATTTTTGAAGCCAAAATGGGACTATGCGTTGATATGATTATTTGTGAACCGGATTCATTGTACTCATTTTGAAGAAAATTAATTAATCTAAGTTGGGCTTGAGGATGGAGATGAGCTTCCAACTCTTCTATAAGTGCTAATTTTAAACCTCCATTATTATCGTGTTTTAGCAACAGAAGTTCCGCCGCCATAAACAATAAGTTTAATTCTCCTAAACCGGGGTGAATATCTGAAACATTTAATGAAAGGCTTTCTAATATGGTTTTTAATTGAATATCAGATGTCAAGAAAGATGCGGTAGTTTCTGAATCTTGTACATTGAAATCATTAAGATTTTGTCTAATTGTTTGTAGTATTTCTTTACCATCATCCTCAGAAAAATATTTTTCTACGGAGCTATTGGCTTCACGCATAATTTCTCTTAGTTTATGTGCATCTTTATCTTGGAATACCGGATGTCCCATCAATATCTGAGAAATTCGTGAATTTCTACCAGAACTCATCTCACGTTCTGCATCTCTAAGTGGTTTTAAATATACGGCTCTTAACAAATCTCTTGCTTTACCATCTAACAAAACCCCATCAACTAAACTTCCAACTCGAAGTTCAGAATAAATCCTATTTTTCTCTTTCCATGCTCGATAATATAAGTTCATAGAATATGATATATTTCCATCAATTTTTGTAAAAGATAGATATTCTACAAAATTTTTAGCTTCATTTTGAGAAAACCCTTCAAGTGTACATTCAATTACAAATTCTGAGACTGAGATACCATCACTGCAAATGTAAAAATCCTCATCTGTAGGGCGAATATATTCATTACTCTGTGTTAATAAAACCAATTTTATCGCATCAATAATTGCTGTTTTGCCTGAGTCATTTTCTCCGATTAAAGCATTAAGACCAGTGTGAAATGTGATATCTAATCCAGGATGGTCACCATCGGATTTAAATTGTCTAAAATTGTATAGTTTAAGTTCTGAAACAAACATCTTTTTCTTCCTTTCAAATTATATTACACTCAAGAAGTATCAAAACAAATCTTTATTAATTTATATAATGGATAAACATCTGCAGCGTATCTTCAATAAAAGATTCAGTTATATCAACTTTGCATATTATTTTGCATTAAAAAGCTATAATATTCCTTTACTATCTCAAATTGTTCTTCTATATCATTTCTAAAACTCTCTTCTTGTATTTGTCCTTTTATGAATTTTTTACAAATCAATATTAAATCTTCAAAAGTTTCAATAATTTCTTCATCATCAATAATTGTCGCTTTTTCTTCAATTTCTTTTGCAAAAAGCTCAGCCAACAATTTTCCGCTTATATAATCATTAATCAACGTGATAACTTCTTGAATCTCAGAAAACTCAAAAGCAACACAAGTATCACCAATTAAACTAATTAATTCAATCCTATTCTTTGGATGTTCTATTTCTTCGTATAAAGTTTCAACTTCATCAATCAATGTTTGAGGAATGTTACCCATTGAAAGTTCTGATAAGTATTCATTGATTAAATTCACATCAATGTCTAAAGGTTCAATCTCATCAAGAAATCTTAAAAATGCACAGGTTTCTTCTGTATTACGTATACAAGCAATCAACTCTTTTACCGCAATTGATTCTGTGATTTTCATTTCTTGTAATGATTTGTTTCTATAATTACCTAAAAATATCTTTTCGGCTTTTGAATCTGCTAGTAATTCATAGGTATATGTCCCATTTTTATTAGCACCTTCTCTAATCAACGAATAATATTTATTTGCTATACTACCAAGCGTCCTACCCACCAAATTTTTAACCTTTTCATTAACCATAACCTTTCCAGATATGAAATGATATTCTATTTCATCAGGTTTCAAATGCTTTTTTACAAACTCAATAAAAAGGGTTGCTTCCTTACATTCGCTGGTATTAATATTAAATCTATTATATCGAGCACTCTTATAAAAGTTTGTTGCAAGCATCAAAAAGTCATTTTCTCTATTATTAAACTCAATTTTTGCACTTCTTTTTATCCTGCTATGCAAATCTTGATGACTATGAGTAATAAGACTTTTTTCAAATTCTTCATATTCGTCAAATTTAATGGCCTCAAAAAGTACAATAATTATTTTTTGTAATCTTTCTATTCCCACTGACGTATGATATAAAAATGAAAATAAGGGAGAACTTTCTTCAATGCATATCATTTCATTAAGTGCTTCTATTCCGTCATATATAAACTCACCCGAAATATCTAATTCGTGTCCCATATTGAAATTTTTATAAGCCCATAACTGATTCATTTAATAAAACTTCTCCTTCTATAATTATTAAACAATTATCTTTTTTAATTATACCATAATTCATCACAACATTCTATATGTTGATACACATATTATTGAAGTAATGTAATTATATAGAACAAAGTACAAATCTGAACGAGACTTTAAAGAATCTTTAGCGAGATATATGACATTTTATAACACAGAGCGACCTCATTCAATTATTAAATATAGGACTCCTGATAAATGGGAAAGTAGATATTGGAACAAAAACAATCGTACATAATCGAACAGTTTTATATGCAAAACCTCAAATATAAATAAAATTGTTTCAGAATTTAATAAGACAAGAAAAGCTTGTACGATAAACACATCAAAAAAAGACCCGATATTACGGGACTTTAAAAGAAAAACAGACTTCTAACCTAACACTTTGGTTCAGATTTCGAAGTCTGTTCACTAATTAATAGTTCTAATATCAGCAAGAAACAATCCCTGATAACGATAATGTTGCTAACTGTTTTTCACCAACGACAGATAATACAATAAATTAGTTTGATTGTAATAATTCATTTTCAATCTCTATCTTGTATCTAAACATATAGGCACATTCTCGGAATTTGTTTATACAAGTTTCCACACTGTTTGATGTTGTCGCCACTTCATAAAGTTCAATAAGTTGTTTCAATTCAGGTTCTTTCTTTTTCAACTTTTCTAAACATGTCTTAAGATACTCTACAGTAACATCAATTACACCATACGGGAAATTACGATAATCACAATTATCCTTATCAGCATAGTTATTTAGTGCCAAAATAAAAGATTGAAATTCTTTATCTTCAGTCTCAATTTGTTTAAGATCAAAATCAAATGCACGCAAAACGGAAACAATTCTTTCCATATGCATTGCTCCTGCAAAAACATCGTTCCACCTATATTTGATTTCTCCATTATAGTTTAATGCATTGCCTTTTTCAGCCTCGTATATGTTATACAAGTAAGATTTTATATCACGCGTGATAAAAAGCATAATCAAATCTGCAAATGACTCTGAAAGCAAATATTGAACTGTAGCTATTATTTCTCCATATTCAACCTCGATTACCTCAAAAATATGACGCTCCATAATTCTAAACAATGCGGTAACATCGCTAAATCTTTTAAGTCGCATCTCCTCTGTTGTAATAGTCTTACACATTAAGTTAAAGAAATTATCCGGTTCACCTTCAACATTTGTTTTACAAAATAACAGATTATATATTTCATCTCTAAACTTTTCTGCAACTGATTCAAGATATATATCTTCTCTATTAGTTAAATCAATCTTTCTACATAATGCTTGCTTCAAGATGTTTCGAATTTGTTTCCATTCGTTATCTAGCATATCATCTAAAGTATAGTTCTCATTTGAAAAAAAAGATTTTAATAAAGTCATTTCTTTAAATGGCTCTTCCTCATTAAATGATGCAATTGGTTTTAAAATTTTATTAGATAGAATAATTGCTATAATTTCAGCAAAGGCATCTACACGTTCACATCTACATCTTATATTTGTATCTACATAATGTGCCGCCTCGTGTGATAATTCCATTAATAACATCTGAGGGTCGAACACTTTTTTTATCGGTATTCTAGCCTTAAGCAACTGTGAATCTGTTTTTTGGTAATAAAATAATGGTATTACTTCAGCTTTCAAATATAAGTCTGGACATAAAATGAACTTATATTTTAATATATCTGAATCATTCAAAGCATCAACTAATATTTGTATAAAAGCTGTATAATAAACTAACAATTTTGCAGGTATATCACACAAAACAGCATTAAATCCAGGAACATCTATAAACATTTTATCAGCATGTAAAGAACCATTAGTTATAGACATTATTCCCGTAGTAAATAAAATCAAATCTTCATTTAGATTCTCTTGTGTATATCTACAAATTTCAAAATTGTCTTTTGGATCCTCATTATAACTATTCGTTAAAGCATCAATTTTAGAAACGAAAAGCGCAAACACATTCCTAACACAATCCTGAATATCAGCTGCAAACTCTTTTTTTTCTAGATTTTCAACAGCCGACAAAACTTCAATAATAGCTTTCCTTACAAAAGGATATATATCGTCTCGTTTTAAAATTTCTTTCCAAAACTCAGACTGATTTGCTATCAAAGATTTCCCTTCATCCATCTTTCTCTTGACTGAAGGAACAACATCCTTAAATTTTACATCAAATTGGATTCTCAATCTTGAAAACGTGGATGAACAGAGTACATTGTTATGAGAAAAGACTCCTTCATTAAGCGTTGTCATTTCAATAAAATGTTTTAAATTGCAGTTATATATGTTTATACATACATCTTCATTTCCAAGACGAGAAAAATGAACGAATTCACCATTATTTGTATTGTTCGTTCCATTGGCAACATTTTTAAAAGTATTATCATCAAAGGTTAACTCATTGGGATATTGTTCTTTAAATTTATTAAGCCACTCATCATAATTTGAAGCATCTGAGAAAACCGAACAGATAACAACCTTTGGTATTATCTCTGTATAATCTTTATCCTGTAGTATCAAGTCAGATTTTAATCCACACACGGAATAACTATAATGTCTATAATGAGATTTTATAGTAAGCTGATTTATCACATCGGCTCCAGTAGTATATCTATCTGTTTTTATAAGAAGTATTACATCCGCACAGTCCAATGAATAATATAAAATAAAATCGTTGCTTTCTTGCAAACCGAATGCATTTAAAAGTTCTTTTATTTCTTGATTAAAATCATCAACTTGTTTATCAAAATCTGCTGAATCTTTTAAGTTTAACTGTATCTCTGAAACAAACAAAAACCTTTTTTCGTTATTCCAAAAGTTTTCACAACCTTCACTTTGTGCGACAGCAAACAAATTGTGTATTGATTCTCCGTATTTTATACTGTTGGAAAACTCATCTGTCCTATTCCACATTTCTTTAAGAACTTCAGAAGCGTTTTCACCATCAACTGGTGAAACAGTGAAATAATCATGGTTACCAAATGTTTTATATGCTCTTATATCTTTGGAGAAATCATTTACATATTTACCACTCCAAAATGATATTACTATAGAGTTCCATTTACTCATCGATATCCCCTCAATTCTTTATTATAAAACTTCACGAAATGTCCAATAAACACCTTGAATTGGTTCGGCTTTTTCCCAACCCAAAAACAAGGCTAATTTTTTCATTTTGTCATCAATTCTCGATTTATCAGTTTCCCACATACATGTCAAAATATCAAACAGTTCATCTTCATTACCCATAAACTTAAACACATTACTATCTGCATTAATAACTTCAATATGTTTGTCAATAACCCCCATAATATGACATGTTGAATACAATTCAATTTCACTCATTAATACAAATCTACAAAATGCTTCACTATCATTAGCGGTTGAGTCAAGATTTCTGAACAACGTAAAGAAAAGATTCTCGTTTTCACTAATGTTTGCAAAACATATATGTATCACTGCAGCAAAAAATATTTTTAAATTAAAAGTCAGTGTCTCGCTAAAGTATTTTTTCTCGATCAATCTAAACAGACGAAACGCTAAATCCTCGCATTCATCTTCTCCGCGACCATCGAAACAAAACTCTAAGCCTTTGATAATAGATTTATATAATGAACCTGTTGATGCACCAGCAGCTTCATTCAATTTTTTTACACTAAATCGTATATGGATACACTCAATCAAATCGGCACTGTCCATTTCTGACGGTTCCATCAATGTTGGACATGAACTAAAATATTCATACAACTTCTGCAAATCTGTTTTTTTGTCCTTCATTTCACATCACATCATTTACCTGCATATTTTTTATTTTGTTCTGTTGAACGAATGAAACAATAATTCACCAAGCAAAACATAAAAAGTAATATCGTTAATATATTGAATATTGTAATTGATAAAGCTATAATATCTAATGTAAACACAACAAAGAGTCTTGATACAAGCATAGTAACTATTAATATCAATACACAAATGATATTTTGTGTATCTTTTTCCGTCCATTTTTGAAAGAAAAACGATGCTCCTCCTACAATGACGGCATAACGTTCAACTACCTCCAATATCTTTTCCATATTATATGTCTCAAAGAATGTCAATTTCGCTGTTACTATGCCACCACATTTTTTATCTATAACTTGAAACACTATTCCTATAATTAAAAATAAAAGAAAACCAAAAAATTCAATCTTAAATAAATTTGTCTCAATAGCTTTAACTTTGGGTTTTAAAAACTCCATCAACTTTCTCATGTATTTACACCACCTTAACATAACCAAAGCCAAGCAACCACACGCAGTAATTGCCTGGCTTCAATTAGCATCAATTTATTACTTGGTTTCATCCAAATCCCTTGGTTTAAACTTTATATACTCAACCCTTGGAATATACTCTACTCCGGTATCCCAAAACGAAGATGCTTTCTTTACAGTTTTTTTTGTTTTACCATATAATGAATACGATTTATTAGGTTTGTAGGGAGCATTTATAATATCAAACTGTTTTTTTGCTTCATCAAACTTAGACATATCTTATCACCTAAAATCAAAAAATTTAAGTTGCAAAAAGGTTTGCAACTTCAAAATGCTTTATATAGCATTTTACTCAATACCAAAATCAATACTTTTATACCACTCTGAATCAATAGTATAAAGCAACTTTTTTAGATATCGAAGTCGTTGTTTTCCTAAATCCTTCTTAAATGTGGTTACGAATTCGCCCCCGTCAATCACGATCTTCCACGCTTCAGCATCTCTTTCAAAAAGGGGTCTTAAATTATCCACTACATCATCTTTATGCGAAGGATACTTGCGATAGTCATCAATTTGCCGCTTTGCAAAAGATGACACCTCTTTCACCGTGCTAAATTCATTTATCATAACGATAACACTCTTTCTTTTTTTGACTATTTTAACACAGCAAAATTATAATGTCAATACATCTTAGGGGAAGTTGAGCATTTATGCAAAAAGTTCAAAATGTGCAAATTATTCAATATATTCCGTTAGATTGCATATTTTGCACACCAACTGACAACGTCTTCGATTTATTTGTGTATACTCTCTATTCGTCATACATTATATTGTATTCAAAAGAGAAAATTTGTTTAAGGGTAATGATGCGATTTTCTTAATTATCTTTCCCTCCAACAAACCAAAAATACCGAACAATAATTATGTTAAACTACACACTTAAAACAAAATAACAGATTTCAAACAACTTAAATACTGTTATGAAATCTGTTATTTATTTAATATAATACTATACAATTATAATATACACTCTTCTGTCTGCAATCCGCCTTTTAACACAACGAGTATCTTATTTTCTTTCATAACTCTGATGCACTCAATCAACCGTCTGACAATCACATCATCATATTCGTTGAATGATACATCCGCATCGGTAAACATTTTTTCAAGCCTTTCAAGTTCGCTGTTAATGGTCAAGTCGGACTCCGCACTGATTTTGGCAATTTGAAGTTTTTCTCGTAAGATTTTCACTTGTTCAAAATTGTTCTTAATTTCATTAAGGAACCTGTCAGTATCTCCACTTGTTGAACCCATCAGTTCCATAAGGCGTTCTGATTCTTCCTCTAATTTAAGTATTTGCTTTTCGAGAGAATAAGCATCGCAGGAATCATCACTTCCGGTAATTGCATATTTCAAATTGCTTCGCAGAAGATTTACGGTTTCTTCTTTATTTTCAAACATCTTATTAAGTGCTCTACAAATTGCTGAATGTAGTTTTGTTTCTTCAATACCAATGGAAGAACAACTTTTGCTGCCATTTTCAGAACGATTTATACATCTCCAATAATATTGATGTTCACCGTTCTTCTTTGTCTTACCGTTTCTTTTGTAATTACTGCCACATTCACCGCACACAAGAAGCTCAGATAACGCAAATTTGCCGCTATATTTACCCTGTTCTGTTTTCGCAAGAGAAGATTTCTTATGCTTACTTCCTCGTCTCGCAATTTCCATTTGAACTCTGTTAAATTTATCTCTGTCAATTATAGCCGGATGATTGTTGCTTACAAGATACTTTGGCAACTCTCCCCTATTGACTTTGGTCTTTTTGCTTATGGGGTCAGAGCAATATGTTTTTTGCAACAATAAGTCCCCTGCATACTTTTCATTTTTAAGTATTGTATCAATTACTTTTTTGTTCCAAGCCTTTCCGCCTTTATATGTCACAAAACCGTTATCTTGCAAATACCTTTGAATCTGCTCCAAACTGCTTCCGTCAAGAAATCTATCAAAGATAATTCGCACAACCTCTGCCTGTTCGGGTATTATCTCAGGAACACCATTTGCCCCTCTCTTATATCCGAAACAACTAAAATTGGAGCAAAACTTACCGCTTTTCATACTCTGATGAATACCCCATTTTACATTGGCACTTATGTTTTCACTTTCAGCTTGTGCAATAACGCTGAATAAACCGATAAGCATTTCGTTTTCAGCTTTAAGAGAATCAATAGCCTGTTCCTCAAAATACACACCTATGTTCATCGCACGAAGCTTTCTTACCCAACTAAGGCTATCAACAGTATTTCTTGCGAAACGAGAAATTGATTTGGTCAAAATCATATCAATTTTGCCTTTTTCACAATCTCTCATTAAACGCAAGAAATCTTTTCGTTTTGATGTAACTGTACCAGTAATACCCTCATCTGCATAAACACCCGCAAATGTCCAACTCGGATTTTTTGCAATTGCTTCTGTATAATAAGCTATCTGTGATTCGTAACTATTCAATTGTTCCTCTTCATCGGTTGATACACGACAGTATGCCGCAACACGCAGTTTGGTAGCCACAGAGTTATTCTTAATTAATAATGGATTTGCTTCAATTTTCGTTACTCGTTTTTCTAAATTAACTTGCATTTTCAGCTCCTCCATTCGTTATTTCTGCATTATTTATAAAAACAGTAGTAATTCTACCATCAGGTTGAACTCTAATCTGCTTTATGTACTCTTTCATTACTTTGTAATCAATTTTATCATCCAAAGTAATTTCGTCCTTTAATTCTTCTGTTAGTTCCCCATTATCATAATCGCAACAATCAAACCGTACTTTTGCTCCTTGCAATATACACTTAGCAACCACAGCAAAATTAAGCTTCGGTTGCTCTAACAACCTTATCAATTCATTTTCTTCTTTTGTTACATCTATTGTCGGCATATATTGAGAATCAGCAGCAACATTGAGCAAATCGGGATTTTTTATAACCATGCTCAGGTTGCTTGTAACTGCATCTTCAAGAATTACATCATCAATATAAATCGAACACTTACATCCTTTTGAGCACATCCACTTTTCCCGTGCACCCCAAGTGTTTACCCTTTTAAATCTTCCACCGCATTTACCACATACTGTTGTTTCTCTGAACAATTCAACTTCCGGTGTATGTGTTTCTTGTTTACACGATTTTCTCTCTTTCACAACCTTGACTTGATTAAACATAGAGGATGAAATAATCATCGGATAAACTTCATTACCCATATATTTCTCATTCTCAATCATTCGATTAATGGTATTCTTATTCCATTTCACTTCATCTTGAAAATAAGCAACATTTTCCTCGGTAAGCATAGTAGCAATACTATTTAATGTTTCACCTTCAACATATAAAGAAAACACTCTTTTTACTACTTCTGCTTCTTCATTGTGAATAACCGTTTTTCCGTTTTCCACCTGATAACCGTAAAGTGTTGTTCGTATTGCCATCTATATCACCTCTGCCATTTTCACTTCAAGATGCAAGCCGCCTTTTAGCTTAAACATTACTGTTTTCTCACTGCCAACAACGACTTTATCAACTATTGCTGAAAACAGCGAATTATCAAAACGCAATATCACTTTCGGATATTCATCTAATGTTTCTTTCAAAACTTTTAAATCTTCAATAAGTCTCTCATCTTCATCAGCATTTAAGAGTTTTACTCTTTTTCCTCTTAATTCAGTTATTTTATATTTTAACTCTGATGTTCGTTCAAGATAAGAAACATCATCAATAATACCCTTAGTATGAAGCTCTGTATAAGTGTTATTCTTATTACAAAGGCTTGCAATTTCAGCATCTATCTGTGAAATCTCATTATTTTGTCCCGAAACTTTTTCACGAAGCTTTAACAACTGACATAATGTTTTATCAAGAATCTCTTTTTCAAATCTTCGCAACTTGTTATACATTATCACAAATGCTTTTTTCAGAGCTTCTTCGCTAATGTTTTTTCCATCACAGGAACGTCCAGCCTTTGTCTTTTGTGAACAAACCCAATATACAACATCATTCTGATTTTTCTTTTTATATGACCAACCGCACTCTTTACATTCAATCAATCCTGTAAAGAAATGCTTCTGCGGAGCTTTTCTTTCCGTTGTAACCTGTTTCATTCTTATTTGAACAAGTTCAAAATCTTCCCTAGACACAATCCCTTCGTGAGAATTTGCAACATAATACCTATCAAGTTCACCTTTGTTTGGTACATTTCTTAATGGTAACATTTGCGGAGTATATGTCTTTTGTAAAAGGCTATCACCGATATATTTTTCATTAGTTAAAATATATCTTATTCCCGGCACAGACCACTTACCCGATGCATTTGGAATTCTTTCATCGTTTAATACCGCAACAATTTTGCCAATACCATTACCCGAAAGATAAAGTTTAAAAATCCGCTTTATTATTTCGGCTTCTTCAGGAATAACCGAAAGATGACATTCTTTATCAAGTTTATACCCATAAGGAGCATTGCAAGTAATGAACTCCCCATTCTCCATTTTCATACGAATAGCTGTTGCTACCCTTTTGGAGCCAGCCAATGCTTCACTTTGGGCAAAAGCACTTTTCACATAAAGAATAAGTTCTGAATTCATTGTCTTGGTATCAATATTGTCATTTTCAAATAACACTGTAACACCAAAAGAATTAAGTGTTCTTATCGACTCAAGACATTCAAGTGAATTTCTTGCGAATCTTGAAACACTCTTTACAAATATGCGGTCCAATTTTCCGTTAGATGCATCTTTCATCATTCTTTTGAATTCATCACGCTTATTTACGCAAGTTCCGGTTATTCCCTCATCAGCATATATATCAACAAACTCCATTTCAGCGTTGGACATAATATATTCAGTATAATATCTTAACTGTGCCGAAAAGGAATTTGATTGGTCTTCAGAATCGGTGCTGACACGGCAATAAGCAGCCACTCTTTGTTTTTTCTCTTGATTTATTTGTGCTATTGTTGGTTTTATAACCTTTACAACTCTCTCAGCCATATCATCACCTCCTGATTTACATCCACATTATATCTGTTTATTTTTCAAAAATCCCATGTGCGATTTAGCTTATCGGAAGATAATCACACACTAAAGTTTCAGCATTTCTTTTATTTATTTTCTCAACGATTGAAATATCAATTTTCCCTTCGTTAAAGATTTTTTTGAGCACTCCCCAAGCAGCGAGATATATCATTTGTTTTTTCATTGCATCTTCCATACACAAACTCTTTCCTTTTTTAATTTCCGGTCAGTTGAATTATCAGGTACCAAATTGGCAAAACCACATTAAATGCGAAACCCTGACCCAATGTGTAAATAATTGCGTTTAATATCATTTCCATATGTTATTACCTCCTGTTAATTCAGAGCCAAGCTTATTTTTATGGCTTTATCAACTTGTTCCATAATCTCTATAGGTATTTCTCCAACGAATTCTAATATCTGCTGTTTATCTACTGTTGTAATTTGTTCGAGCTGGATGATAGATTCTTTTGCTAAGCCGTCAACATTAACAACAATATGTGTCGGCATTTCTCTTTTCTTTTTTGATTTGCTTGTAATTGTAGCAACGATAAGTGTAGTGCTATGCTTATTTCCGATATTGTTTTGAATAACTACAACAGGTCTCAATCCTGATTGAACCGAACCTATAGTTTCATCAAAATCGACAAAATATATATCGCCTCTTTTTATGTTATGTTTCATTGCTTTTTACCTCCTGTATGTATAGAAAACTTGTAATTGCTTACAAGTTTTCAGAAGGTCTGCAGTATTATTCCTGTCCCCTGCAATAGGGAAATCTTCAGGCGAGTATATGCTTTATACTCTCATTGGAGTCTCACCACCGCCTATTACGTTGCCGGCCACGAACAGAAGTATCATTATCCCTTGTGCTTGTCATCGCCACCATTGGGAGCAACCCAATTTTCGCCATATAAGTATTTCTCGCTCGCTTCTTTTCGGAAGGTCTTGGCGTACCTATGAACACGGCTTGAGGCATCGCCTCAGCACAGGTAAAGTACCTGAAGATTTGGTATTCAATTTTCAAAGTTCATCCGAGGGAAATTTTCCCCCTCACCATTACATTGCACGCTTTTTTCAATTTTGACCGAAACTTTTTTTAATTTTTTTGAAAATTTTATTTTTTCTTGACCAAAATGTGGACTGTTCAATACCCAATTTTTCACATATTTTTCTTTCACTGATATTTTCCTCTATCGATTTCTTTACGATCATCAGCACCTCTTTCTCATCATCGTTTAAGGTTTTAATAATCGCTTGTAGCATAGCGTTCTCAATATCAGCAAAAACAGCATCCTCAACATTTACACTTGTATCAGGAATAACCTCACTATATGTAAACTCAGTATCTGACACTAAATCATCCAACGATATAAATTGAGGCTTGTACGGTTCTTGACGTTTTTTCTTTCTTCGTTTGCTTTCTTGCTTTTTATGCCATTTCTTATATTCTTCGTAAGTCGTCTCTAAAATAAGAACATCTGCTCCATCTTCTACACCGTCATCAATTCTTTTAAAATAGCGCTTTTGTGTTTTATCATTTCCCAAAGCATAAAATTGAGTTCCTGATATTTCTATCCAATCAGGGTTGGTTCCATTGCAGTTCGGGTCTTTCCATATATAATATTTGTTAGCCATTTTGTAGTCTCCTTTGAATTTTTGATTTTTAAATTTCAAAAATTCGGAAACTACGGGTATTTAGCTATGTAACAAAGCCATATATAAAACATAAAAGTCCTTTCCATTCAAAAAGGTAAGGACTTCTTTAACTGTTTATTGCAATAAGAACAAAACAAAAGCACTGAGTGAAAAAACAGATTAATACTTTCTGTTCTAATTTCACACAGTGCTTATGATTATTACTGTTTCAACCACAAGATTTATTTTTCTTTGATAATTTATAGTCCCGCCTTGATATTTTGTGAATTCTATTCTGCACTACTATGGATAGGTTGATAAAGCATACACTTATTATAATAATTCGTTTATCCTAACTAATCGATAATTTACATCAAAATATAAATATAATGGATAACATTATCGAATTTGCACAGAATGTTAGAAATTTCTAATATTATCAAAGAATCTTGTTTTCTTGGATTATTCTAGCAATATGTATTTTAATTTATATAAACAATGATAACACAAGAAGAATTATCAGTCATTTGGAAGGATGATTTAAAAAAATAAAAAGGTTCTGAAGTTTTAATGTGATTTTTATCTCTATATAAACATATAACAATATCTATATCTCATTTTTTATTTCTTTTTTGAAAGTATTTTCATTTGTTTCTTCATATTATACACGATGGGATACATAATTGTTCTAATCAATGCTCCTGACCTAATATAGCAATATGTCTCATTCCACAATGCATAAAAAGCGCATTTTGCATCACAGTTCTCACTTGTTTTATATTTTTTCTTATAAGTTTTGTAAAGATAAAAAAAGGGGCCTGTTAGATTATTCAATTGAAACAAATCGAATTCTTTGTCTGCATACATAGAATTCAGCGGATCAATTATTGCGGCAATTTCAAAAGGCTTTTTTACCATAACATTCATCAAATTAAGATCTCCATGTATGAGAGCAGGAGTTGTAACTTCTTCTTCAAAAATTACATCATACATTTCAAAAGCTTTCTTCATTGTATTGAATATAAAACCCTCCAGTTTGCCTGTGTTATACAAATTCTCTGCTTTCTTTAATATATCCTCTGCATATGGTCTGTAATAATCATTCCAATTATCATATGTTGGATTCTCAACATCACCAAACTTTTCACCTGTACAACAATGTATATTATGCATTCCTTCAGTTAGTTTGTCAGCAAAATCCAGTTTAGCCTTCTTTGATTTAAATAACAACCCAAAACTATTAAATGCATCCTTCCCTTCAATGAACTCCATTCCCAAACAATTAATGGGTATCTCACCAGTACTATCATGCACAAAGTAGATTTTTGGGAATTTGATTGTTGAATTGGCTCGCAAAACACCAAGCTGGTATGCTTCTTTTTTATGCATACCGTCAAGTTTAAAAACTTTAACAACAACAGTTTTTGGTTCCCTATCAATTTCTACTTTGTAGGCAAACCCAAACGACCCACCACCTATGTATTTAACATTAAGCACATTAACTTTTAATTGTGACGAAACAACACTCTTCAAATATAATGGAACTTTTTTCTTATCTATACATAACTTTTTTTCTTCCATAAAAATCTCCTAATTATAATATCGTGAACAAGCAAAACAAATTGGTGTGATACATTTTCTCATTTTTGTACGCAAATCCTTAAATTTCGCACTTTCCCAAATTTCCATAATAGAGACATCATTAACATTGCCCATTTCAATATCGTAAAAAGTATGGCAGGGAGTTACAACACCCGAAGCTGATATCTCCATATATACCCAAGGAAATGGGCAGCTTTTTCTCGCCTCTTTCATGTTATCCCAATCCCCATTGTAAAACTTGCGCACATTTTCAACATCTATAAATTTGGGATATCCGATAAGTTTAGTGTCCGTATTTTCAATTTCTTTCTTTATGTATCTTAAAGAATCGACTAAATACTCAATGTCTATGTCTTTGAACTGCTCCAAATTTCGTATGAGTCCTCTTGATGCCCAAGCATTTTCAAGACCAAATTTTTCTTTGATAAATAACTTGTATTTTTTATATCTTTCCTCAGTAATAAACAGTTGAAATTCTATGCTGAAATAATCCACATTCATTTTTGAAACTTCTTCGACATAAAAAGATTTCAAATATTTATAGTTATCCGGCGTAACAACAAAAGTAACCCCAACTAGAGGATATTTGCTACCTATTTCCTTTTTATATTTTTGCAAATCCTTTATACCTTCAGTAGCTCTTACATAGACATTTTGTCCACGTTGAGCATCATTAACTTCTTTAGGTCCATCTAACGAAATCCAAATTCTTCGTATATTTGCATCCACCACTTCTTTATAATATTTTGAAAGAAGTGTTCCGTTCGTAGGTATATCAACTGTACAGTTATATCTCTTTATAAGCTTGAGAATATCAGCAAATTGAGGATGCAACATTGGTTCTCCACCAAAGAGCTCGTAATAAACATTATAATCTCTTAAATCACTAAAGATTTCCTCAATCTTATGCAGCGAAAGATTATTCAAATTATTTTTTTTGAGGTACGCACCGTTATCTCCCCACTCATAGCACATTTTACAACGCAAATTGCACTTTTCGGTCACTTGCAAGACTACCCATTTAGGTTCATTCATAATTATACACTCCCCCTAAAACTTTATTCGCTTAATTAATTCGCTATCGATCCTATTTGTTCTAAGATAATGATATATCTCATCCCAAAACTGATAAATCGCAACAAGATTCAATCCTTTATCATCCAAAACATCTCTTTTTTTCAATATTTTAATAATACTGTCTTCTAAATAAGTTTTTTTCAATAATTGCGCTATATCAATAAATTTATCACCATATGTAAAACCTAGAGGATCAATCATATACAACTCATCATTTTTGTCTACAAGTAAATTCTGAGTGTTATAGTCTCCGTGAAGAAGCACTTCATTTGTATCAAAAACGCTTTCATTGGTGAACGCGAGATACTTATTTGCTACCTCTTTTAATTCATTATCGTCCTTTAGAAGAAGTCTGTTATATAAATCATTAACAAAGTCATTATAAAAGCATCCCCAATTACCTTGCTCAACTTTGAAATTTTGTTGATAAGAAAAAATATTATCGACAATTCTTTTTGCCATTTCATCTTTGTTGCATTGTTCTACGACTGCCAATTCAACAGGCATTGCCTCATGTATATATTCCATATATAAAATATCTTTATAATTGTTTTTCTCTTTCAAACTAAGATAATATGGTTTGGGAGAATGAAAAAGCCCCTTTCCCAACAATAATCCAAGATGTTCATACTCGTTCTTTGCGTGTCCAACCCCCTTATATACTTTTGCTACACAGGAAAATGCATCATCAAAGCTCACAAGGAAAACAAGTCCATAATATCCTTGGTTTACGAGCTCAACATTCTTTATATCGCAGTTATAAAAAGCTTGGGTATCTTTTAAAATTACATTCATGAGAGCTTTGTTTATCATATTTCCTCCTTTTTCACCATTGCAATATTATTAACGTTCAATTTACCTAAAAAGGGTAAATATACGTAGCCTGAGCGTGTTTTCAAGTTCATAAAAACTTCAACATATAGATTTTTTTCTGGCATTACATCGTATTTTGCTTGCAACTTCAGACTATTCTTTCCAAAAAGAACTTTGGAATGTTCTCCATTGATAATACTGTTAGAGAGTATATCTCCATTCGAGTAATAATATCCATTATAACTAATACCATTTGTTAGAGATATATCCACAATAAAGAGAACATCACCTGACAATGCATAATGATTCAGATGACCTTTGAATCTAATTTTCATCATTTATCTCCTAACGATGATTTCATATGAGCCTGCAGAATTCTTCTTCTATCAATTTTTCCGTTTTCATTTTTCGGCAATTCTTCAACAACATAAAACTTCATTGGAACAATTTTAATATCATCCTTTTTAAGTTTATCAAGTGCAGCCAATCTGACATCGCTTGCAGATATCGGACTGCCTATAGACACAAGCAAGTATGAACGAGTGCCATTATTAACACCAACAATAAAACACTCCTTGATACATTCACATTCAAGTATACTTTCGGCCATTGCTCCAATGTCAATCTTTTCACCCAAAAGTTTTGTGCTATCATTTACTCTTCCAAGAACAATTAAATTTCCGTTCTCATCGATATAGCCCTTATCTTTGGTGAAATATCGAATCATATTGTCATCCAAACTAACAAAATCATCACTTTCATAATTAAAATACCCTTCGCTTCCCCATTTTGTTTCAATAACTATTTCTCCATCTTTAATGTAATAAATAGAATCATCTATAGGCTTGCCTACGGGAAGTATGTTTTTTCCTATATCATGTTCATCACAGATATGAAAAAACTTAGCCAAAGTGGTTTCTGTTGGACCATATAAGTTTACAATCTTTATATCTTCTTTTGTATAATTCACAATATCATTACCGTATAATACTTCCCCTGCTAAATACACATTCTTCACGGATGTTCCTATTAAATTGATTTTTCTAAACATAGAAGGAACAAGATGAATATCTGTAACGCCAGTTTCTATAATTCTTTCTCTCAAAGCAAAGGTATTAAGCACAACAGATACATTAGGAATGTATATTTTAGCTCCTACAACAAAAGGTACAAGAATATCACGAAGATATGGATCAAATGTTGGTTTTGTTACGTTGCAAAATATCCTTTTGTTATCAATACAAAACGCATTAATTTCCCACTGCAAAAATCTTTTAAGACTATCTCGTCTTCCAAGCACACATTTTGAGGGTCCTGTACTTCCTGATGTACTGTATATGTATCCAACATTTGGTGGTATTATGCTCTCATAATTCTCAGCACCTTTGTGAATAACTTTTATATTGGTACCCAAAATCACAAATATTGTCATCTGCAATTCGTTTTTTTCTATTATGTTTTCTATTACACCGAGTGTACTTTCAGATACAAATAAATATTTCCCACCAAAAGTTGTAAGCATATTTAGTATCTTCTCTTCGTTCCATTGCAAAGAAATCGGACAAAATACATTGTTCGTGTAAAAAGTAGAAATCAATGATAATACGCTTTCAACACTTCTATCAAGGAAACTATAAACAACTTGATTTTCCGCTACCATATGTTCGACCTTTTTACAAAAAACAGCAATGTCGCGATAGGTTAAGGACAAATCATTATACATACAGAAGATGTCATTATCAAAATTTTCTAGAGCTTTTTTAATAAGATTATTCATTGTTTTTACCTTTGCTATTATAACCATGCAAATATAGGTTATTGCACTTTGAACAAACCGGTGCCATTCCCTCCTTAAAAATGCTCCTTATCCTATTCATATCCTGCGAACGCCAAACATCTGCAACTCGTTCTTTGTTGAGATCACCTACGGTAAACTCAGGGAAGTGTTTACACGAAGTGACGAATCCGCTGGGTAAAACATCAATCCTAGAATATAAAGATAAACAACGCTTCGATTTGTCTTCAATTGCATTTTCACCTTTAAGAAACTCTATAATTGTATTTTTGTTCTTTATATCAGGCTGTAACCGCACATTAAAACCCCAATCCTGTTTTTGTATTATATCCACTGCCTCAAGTACATCCGCATAGAGTTCAGGTCTAATTTTATACTTAAATGCATGCCAACTATGCTCTTTTAGATTGTTAAAACTAAGCCAATCAAATTTTTCATTATAGAACTTGTCCATATCTCTAGATATCTTACTAGATAAATACCACGGCAAGCATAAAATAAGATTTTCCACTCCCCAATCCTTCATCAGCTGAATATATTCCTTTATTGTAAGTACATTTTCATTGGAAATCATTGTATGTACAGTAATTTTCCCTTTGAACAAACCTTCTTTTTTTAGCTTACTTAGCGTTGCAATAACCTCAGCAACCTTATTGAAGGAACCAGTTCCTCTTATTACGTCATTTTCCTTTTCCATTCCCTCTAGAGCAATAACAACTTCAAGGTTACTACCAAATCTCTTGAGTTCCTCTAAATATTTCAAAACGTAATGACCGTTAGTGCAAATGGCAACAACATAGTTTTCATCAGCAAGTCTATTCAAAAGTTTTTGGATATGGCCGTAAATCAAAGGTTCTCCTCCCCACAAATAAAATGTAGGTTTTGACTCTTTTGTTTCCTCAATACACTTTTCAATCACTTCATAAGGCATATCTTCACTTTGCATACTTATGTCCATTGAATGATGATACCCCTCATTGTTCCATTCATAACAATGTTTACAACGAAGATTACATCTATTTGTGAGTTTAAGCCCAACAACATCGAGACTTTCCACTTCACACCCATGCCTATATGCTTGCCTAGCATTATGAATGTTGTGCACTGCTTTTTTTATAAGTTCGAATTCTTTCTCGTCCATAATTTACTCCTTATAATATATAATCTACTAACAAGGATTTTGTTGAGGTGTAGTTTAATATGTTGTCTTGTATCCTCTTAAGTTGTTCCACAAGCTCATTTGCACTTAATGCATTATTCAAAGACAATCCCAAATTTCTAGTAAGATAAAAGTCCATATTATTTTTTTCATGTTTCGAAATTGGGTCAAGGTATATCATTGGTGTTTGGGTAGCAAGGCTGTCAATAATTGTACCACCGCCGGGTTTGCTCACAACCGCAACGCTATTTTTCATGATATCTATTCCGTTTATCTTTGTAATATTTGTTATATTTTCTCCATCAAACTCGTAGAGTACAGGAAACGTATCTTCAGTTCCCGCCTTCCAATTGCTATCCAAAAGCAAATATTCATTATTTTCATCTTGGAATGTACAATCGCTTGGCTGATGAACTAATGTTTTAGTTTTTATCTTTTTTGTAAGACTACCTAATGTTTCAAGGTAATTTCCCATACCCCATCCGCCGCCGTGTACAAAGACTTGCTTAAGCCTGTCATAAACAGATAAAGAGCAGCTTTCTTTGTACAAAACGAAATTAGGCTCTGTATTATCTTTTCCAAGAAGCCAAATAGTATCAAAAATATCCTCGCTATAGTCATACTTTATCCAAGTTGCTGTAGGTGAACAATCCAGACGAACACATGTAACTTTAGAACGGTGTATTCCATATGTTTCTATAATAGGAATCCAGTTTCCTGACATTATAATAAATTGGTCATAGCATGTTTCATCCCACTTTGTAAACAAAACAGCAATAGCATTACTATCCTGATTGTTGTTAAATTTTTTCATAAGAATATGACCAGCTTCAGCAAGGCGCTTATCATTGTGGAAAGCTAAACGATATTGCGGGAGTCTGTTTCTCTTCTCTTCCGGCATCAAAGTCTCATACATCATAATATCACAGACTATTTCATTGTTTCTTTCAAGAATAGCATTTTTCAAATTAACTGATGCAGTATATGTACCTAGACCCATTTCAGCCGTTAAAATACAGATTTTTTTCATTTTGATTCCTCCCTTTGGTTATTCTTATTGTATTTAATAATGGAAACAACAATTGAATATACCATAATTATACTCATTGCTATGACAAGAAGTGTAGTTGAACTGAGCGTTCCATCTATAATAAGAAAAAACACTAAGCATACAACTAAAATCACACTAAATATTTTGTTCTTTGTAAAACAACTTACACCAAGTGCACCAAAGAGAGCTGCAAGAATTTGTCTGAATGCGGGTGCAATAGGCAAATCCATAACATCGGTAATATAAGGAAAGAGTCCAAAAACACAAATTGCTAGAACAATAAGAGTAACAATATTTGATATTGTTACAGCCACAGTCACCATACAATCCTTATGGTCTTGAGAACTATTCTCGCCAAGAAAACTCAAAGCATTAAGAGCACAAGGTAATTTGATGTTTGAAACATTACCTGTTACAAAACTGAGATAGGTGCCATACAGACCAATTGTAGATATATAAGGTATAGCACTTAATATTGCTGCAGGATAAAATAGAATAGCTATAGATATCATGGACTTTACAAGTTCTACGCCACTAGGCCAAACGCCTATCCATATACAAGTTATACTAGGCACACCAATAATGAATAAAAGTGACATAACATCCCAAAATAAAATTGATTTTTTGCTCATATCAGTTTCTCCACTCAAAATTAACCATACTCTCTGGAAGAATCAACGAAAGTAAAACTATGATAGCGAATGCAAGAAGCATTGATAATGGCACAGATAAATTTTTAAGCCATAATATTTTTTCTCCAAGTTTCGAGAAAAATGCTACCAATCCGCCTGATAACAAAACAGTAATTAGCGATAAAAAACCTGCTCCATCTCCAACCACTTCGGGCGTGCCTTCTGATGCGATTTGTTTAGCAAAGTACACACCTATAATACCTATGTACAAAAGCTTTCCAAAAAGGTCAAAGCTCATGGATAAGATTTTACTCACCTTAAAATTTTTCTTTTTGAACGATGCGAGCACTTCAACTCCAATATTTTTTTTGGCAATATTATCAGTAGTATTGTTTTTTTTAAAGCCGATTGGCACATCCTTTGTAACAATCGACTCCTTAACTATTTTAATATCATTTTTTTCATTACTGATAACATGTTTTTTTGTTGGGCATTTTGTCTTTTTGATTTTCGAACTCAAAAATCCAATTAGAATTAGTCCAGAAATACCAGACAATGACATTCCCCAAAGCACCGTCACAAAAACAATTGGGGTAATGTTGCCATTATTTAGATCAAGATTAAAAGCATTAAGTATTGTTTCTGCCGCCAAAATATTATCTTGAACAGAACCAGTAAAAATACTTCTTATAAATACAACTTCTCTACCAAGAGATTGCGAAAGCGGTACAAGTGTTAAAGATACTGAGAATGCAGGAAGAATACTAAAAACCGCACTAGATAAAATATTGTTTTCTATTTTCCTATTTACAATACCCTCTTTTTTGCTTTTGGAAACAGCGCATACAAGAAAGTAAACATTTTGGATAATCATAAAAACAAAACAACAAATTGCAATAACTAACATCTTTTCATTCATTTTCTTTCCCATCCGCAAGTTTACATTCGGCAAACTCTATTATCTTCTTTGAAAAATTGTATTCCAATTCAAATATATGTCTATATTTTGATGCGATTTTCTCATTTGTAAGTCTATGTTTTTTATCAGAATACTGGACTAAAATAAAAAGATATTCTTTTTTCCACATATCTCCAAGCTTTCTGCTTTCTGTAATTAGTTCACCTAAATCCGTTATATTGAAGTCAATTGAAATTTGCTCAAAGAACTCTGCAAGCTGATACCATCTATCCGATAAAAGTTTTATCTTTCGAATTATTGGAATTTCATGAACAATCAAATACTCGACAAAAACATCCTTTTCAAGATCTGTATATAGAAATGCTTCATAAAGTCTTTGTGCTCTGCTCATAAGATTTTCTTCAACAAGAGCATAAGATGTAAAATGGTTTTTGAGTTCAATATATACTTGTTCACCACTTCGAGCAGGAATATTAATTACTGTTGGTTTAATAATTTCAGTACAGATGCTTATGATGTCCTTTTTGGTTAAGGTTGCGTTTTCATCAACAAAGCCAAAAAATGGATCTATCATATAAAAACTATCCTCGTCGCTTTTTATGAAAAGGATATCATGTCCCAATCTGTTTCTTAGGGACTTTGGGAACCAAGGACATGCTTTGGTGTTAGTAGTTGCAAAGACAATATCCCCTACATGTAGATTTTTAAGACAGGACATTTTATCTGCTCCAGTGTAGAAATCCATTTTCAAATCATTGCATTTAGTCAATTGAATTCGAGGGCTTTTTAGACCTTTCACCTTAATTCGTTCAGCAATGGTGTTCCCCTTTTCTGTGAAATCAAAATTCACACTATTAATAAATGCATAATTATAATCAACACCTATATAGGCACAGTATGTAACCATACAATCAAGGAAGCACTCATATTCCCGCTTGTTAATAAAAAACAATTTCATTCTTTTAATCTTTTCTCCAATTATTGAAGTTTCTCAACAAACTCTGCAAATGCAGATATGGATTTCAAAACACTTAGATCCAAGTCTTCCATATTAATTTCAACCATAAACTCATCTTCCGCATTCAATAACAATGATACAATTGAAAGAGAATCTATATTCTGTTGAATATCATAGTTTTCATCAATCACAGCGCCTTGAGGAGCAAATGCTTTAACCAATTCAATAATACTATTTTTAAAATTATCCATATTTTTTCTCCTATTATAGATTTTCTATATTTTGAGGATAGATTATCCCCATTTTTTGTTTAACTGCATCCAACATTTTCATGGTGTTCAAAATATGTTCTGTGGTATTGAACATACTTTCCTTTTTTCCATCCATAATCTCCAGTCTAACTTGATTAAACTGATACAAAAACGAAAACGGCTCCTTTTGAAGAGTATCAATATTGTCATCAAAGTAAATACTGCAACCTCTGTTAAAAAACGGCAATGTCACAAGACCTTTTTCACAATATATAACAGCATCGCCTGATAAAACTTTACGATTACTACATTCCAAATTACACATTGCTTCGCCGGCAGTCATTGTTAGCACTGCCTCTATATCAACTCCCTTGTCCATATGAACATCAACAACAAATATATCCGTTGAATACCCTAGAATGTCCTCAATAAAAGCAAGCATATATATTCCGTGTTCCATAAGAGCACCACTTGCAGTTGATGGATCAAAATAGCGAGTGCGTTTTTTTAAAAGGCTGGCATCAAGGCCAAAAGACATATATAGTTTTTCAATTCTTCCATATTTGTAGGCATTGTAATCATTTTTAAATTGTTGATACTTTTTACCATATTTAAAAGCCAAAACAGATGATAAGTATAAATCTCGCTCTTTTGCCAAATATATTAAATTTTCGAACTGCCTGCTGTTTACAGTTATAGGCTTTTCACACAGAACATTTTTTCCATGTTCAAGACATTTTTTAATATATTCATAATGGCTATCCGTAGGAGATGCAATATAAATACAATCACAATCAACATTTAAGAAAGCCTCTATTTTATCGTAGAAAGAACAATTGAATTTTTTGCAGAACTCTTCACCAGTAATCTGATTACGAGAAAAAACTGCAACTATTTGATGCAGGTCACTACCATATAATTCACGTGCGACCTTTCTAGCAATGTGGCCACTACCTATAATAGACCATCTAAATTTGTAAGTTGAATCATATTTCACAATTCTATCCTTTCTCTGCAAGAAGCAGTCTTTAGTTCATAAATGCATTTTGTTACTGATGCAACATTATAAACTGAACCCGTAAGCAATCATATTTCTTTAGAAATTTAGTGCTAATTAATCTAATTTTTATGATTAACAAACATAAGCTAACTCTTACCATATGTAAAAATTATAGTGTTTCTAACAGAATTTCAAAAAATTAAATCTGATTGGCTATCGTGTTTTATAAAAAAATATCTTTAAGTTTATTTTAATACTACAAAACAAAAAAACAATAACTAAGACAATATTATCGAAAATCAGGGCAAAATAATTAAACATTTAACTAATAATATAATTTGCAATTTATAAGGACTTTAATGAATAAAATTTTCTTGAATCAGAAAATAGTTGTTAACTTAAATATAAAAACTTTTCAATAAATTGTGCTTATCAGCTAAAACTATAGTATCATTCATGTTCAACTTTTGATGCTTTTACAGTCTCTTTTGTACTTTCAATTATAATAAATCAAACCGTTTTCATTATTCAAGAAAATATCAGAAAACATAAAATTATCAGCTAAAAATGTCGATATTTTACATGTTATTAGAAAATTCTAATATTTCAAAGATATATTCTCGTTTCGTTAGATAATTCTCAATACATGCGTTTTGAATTAGCTAGATAATTGATAAAGTATATTAGAGGTGATATTATGAGTTATCAGCTATTCATTAAAGAAGTTGGAGAAAGATTAAAACGTAGTCGGAAAGCACTTGGATATACACAATCAGAATTAGTTGAAATCTTAAACAAAAATTGTAATCAAGCTGATGATGATTTTTTATCTGATAAACAAATGTCTCGTTTTGAGAGTGGTCATAACTGCACTCGTTTAGACAAATTTGTTAAGTGGTCTTTGGCTCTTGGGAAAACTCCCGATTTCTTTTTACTGGGCATTGACAATTCAAATGACAAAAACGACAGCAAGATAGAGCAAATATGTGAATATCTAAAATTATGTGATGAAAATGATATCAACAATGTTTTATTGTTTGTTAAGGCTATGTACGAAAAAAGACAACATTAACTCATACAACTATGGTTACCACATAAAAAATAAGGGAGACTTGTCCAATTATGAACAAGTCCAGTAAAAACAGACAATAGAAAAGGAGCCCTCCTATGGTAGAATTAAGAATCTATCATAGGAGGAATTTTTTCTATAACGGTTGTGCTCGGTGAACACTTCTCTTTGATATAAAAGTCTTCTGCAAACTTTTTGATTTTGTTCATCAACTCTATATCTTTTGAACGCATAAATATCACCTTTCGCTTTCTAACTGAAGCACTCTGCTTTGGATGAACTTATTATAATCAAACAAAAGTTTGTTTGCAACAGCAAAACGATGAGGTGGCACAAAAATGTACCACCTCAAAAAAATTCAAATAAAATGTTTAAAATGTTTTTATACTTTACACTGAACTCCAACAAATCTATTATGTTAAGGATACCAATAATATATGTATGTTTTTGAGAAAAACACCATTATCACTCTAATTCAAAATAGATATTGATTAGCGACTGTTCATAATCAATGTTTATTTTTGCCCCAATTTCATACACAAAGAAATATAACAGCGTATCGCTATCGCAAATAAAATCTCCTGAGACTTTTTTGCTTATCGTTCCATGATTTGAACCAGGTGCAACGACAAGAAGATTAGCTTTTGCTCCGTATTTTTTTAATGTAATTTCATTTGTGTTTAATACATACTCATTGTCATTTATACCTATATTGGCAGAGAACTCATTGTGCCATATTACAGAAGCACCCATTTCTGTGAGAATTTTAATTACAGGTAATTCTGCATAACGCTGTTCAAAATTAATATTTACATAGCAATCATTAATCTCTTTGTTGTTCAATAACAGCTTACAATTATTTTCCATTACCTTTCCTGTATCCTCCTCAAAAACTAAATCCGTAGTTGTAGGTTGTGGTGTATCACATATATCTCCTATATCCTCGCGGTTAAAACATCCGAAAACAAGAAAAACAATTAGTACAAGCACCTTTAATATTTTATTAAACATTATAACGCCTCCTACTCAGCAAAAATCAGATACATAAATGGCATTGTTCCATCATTAGTTGCCCCTGCAACTCTTCTGCAAAAATCTGCATAAGTTTGACTTCCGCGAATTCCCCAAGGATTATTTGTGTACACGATATTCCGCTTTGTATCAGCACCTGTTACAACTACCAAATGTGCACCTGCACTACCACAATAGTAGGCATATATTGGACCTTTGGTAATTAAATAATTTTTTATCTGTTTAATTGTAGGAATTGGCTTTCCAGATTCCCCGAACAAGTCTGTTACATTTGTTGGCCAACCACCTTGATTCCAATTTGTATCTCCGTGTACAGATATAGCAATTTCGCGTGCTCTATTAAATGCTGAAACACTATCTCTAACCCGTTTTGCTCTGTAATCTTCAATCATAACTTGGCAATATGCCCAACACAAACTCCATGAACCTTGATTATACAATGGAACATCATACTGAATGTTACTTAAAAAAACTGTTTTTATGCTATTTATTACTTTTTTGAATACATTGCGTAACGTATTAAACAATCTTGGAGAATATATGTTGACATTCGTGTTGTTTAATGGATCATTTTCACAATAAGCAAAAGCATTGTATGAAACATCGGTTTCAGTTATACCTAAATAATGAACATCATCGGAATTAATAAACCTACCGATTTCAGGATCGTAGTATCTTGACTGGAGATAATACAACTGAATATCGCTGTCATAGTAATAACTGCGGTATCTGAAAGGATTGAGTTCACCGATTGCTGTGTTTGAACCTGTTACAGATGTT
>JAZNUW010000152.1:0-30871 GCA_045592465.1 Acutalibacteraceae bacterium
TGAGGAAGCACTTGTTTTGTTTTCACTGATGTAAAAGTGTTTTTCGCCTAAGAAAAGCTTCCTTTTTTCTTCGGTATATCAAAAACATCCACCTGAATCGCAAGAAACAGGTGGATTTATCATTTAATTTTTTGCGGCACTACTCACCTATTCGGCAGAGTACGGCAGTGATAATATTTTTATCTTACCAGCCGAAGCCGAAATAGTCATTGAAAAAATCTTCAAAGCTGCCTGAGCCGCCATAGTAATAATCGTTGCCGCCTGAGGGCTGTGTTGTGGTTTCCTCCTGCTGCAGTGATGAGCCCTTATCCTCAACAAGAGTGATAGTCACATCAAAGGTTGTTGTTTTATAGGTACGGCTTTCAACTCTGCAAAGAGTGAGAGTGAGAGTGTCACCCACTGCGCCGGTGTCAATAAGGTCAAGCAGAACACTTGAATCGTCCATATCCTTGCCGTTGACGCCGATAATAAGGTCGCCCACCTGAGCCTTGGTGTCCTTAAGGCTGCTGTCGGAAGATATGCCTGCAATAACAAGTGAGCCCTGGGGAAGACCCTTGATGGAAACAACAAGAGAATAAAGCTGATATGCGCTTACAGGTGCATATTCAATGCCGAGCTTCGGTCTGTTGGGAACATATTTATACTGAATAAGAGCCTCAACAACAGGCACTGCAATTGATGTGGGCACAGCAAAGCCCATGCCTTCATATTCAGTTGAAGCTATCTTTGAGGAGTTGATGCCCACTATCTGACCTGCCATATTGACAAGAGCACCACCTGAGTTACCCGGGTTGATAGCTGCGCTGTGCTGAATGCAGGTCATTGTGTATACTGCGTCCACACTTCTGTCAATGGCAGAAACAATACCGTCAGTGATTGAGCCGAAGAATGCTGCACCGCCGGGGTTACCGATAGCATAAATAGGTTCGCCTATTCTCAGCGCTGAAGAATCACCCACCTCAGCAAGAGGAAGGCCTGTAGCCTCAATCTTAAGCACGCCGATGTCGGTTCTCGTGTCAGCTGCAACCATTTCAGCCTCATAGGTTTTTCCGCTGTCAAGCAGCACACCGTAGGTCACACCGCTTTCGTCAATAACGTGAGCGCAGGTGACAACATAGGTATATTTGCCTGTTTCGTCTGTCTTCCAGAGAATGCCTGAGCCTTCGCCGTAAAGCTGACCGCCCTTATAGGTCATAACGCCCACAACACTGGGACGTACCTTTTCGGCAATTGCCACAGAGTTTATCTGTGAAATTGCATCGTTTGGCTTTGTGGTTGAAATAATTGACTGATAATCTGTTGTGCTGGGCTGCTGGGACGCGCCCTCATTTGTGGTGGGCTCAGTCTTATCCCCGCCACCGAAGAAGCTGCTGAAAATTGCAATAACTGCTATAACTATGCAGGCAGCCACAAGACCCAGAGCTGTTTTTTTGCCCTTGCCCTTCTTTTCGGGAGGCATATTATTGCCCTGATTATAACCGTAGTTATAATTCTGTGCGTTTGCATTGAAGGGAGGTGTCTGCTGATAACCGTTATTCTTAGGTGCTGCATAGGGGTTGAAATGGGGCTGTGCAGGCTCTGACTGTGTGCCAACAGGCTCTGCTTTCACACTCTGTGATTCGAAATCAGCATTCACATAAGGGTTGCTTTCTGCTTCGCTTTCAGTCGGTCTGTTGCCGTTGGCATAAGGATTAAAATCTGAAAACTCAGGCTCTTCTTCTGATTTGAAATAGCCCTCATAGGATTTTTCTCCTTTAAAGATCTCTTTCTTTTCCTGCCCCGATGTGTCGTGGTCTGAGAATATATCGGCGCTTTCAGAAGCTTCCTCTTCTGCCTGAGTTGCAAAAGGTACATCAGCGCCCTTGTTTTCAGACTCATCCCCATGGAAGTTGTCTGTGAAATTTTCTTTATCGTTCATCGCAAAAGTTCCTTTCCGATTAATTGAGATTCAGCATAATCAGCTTATGCCGTAAGTTGTATCATTAGAATATATCCGTTCATTTAAAAAAAGTTTAAATTTTTCTTATTCCATAAAGGGAATTTCAAAAGAAAATTCCGTATATTCGCCTTTTTTGCTTGAAGCAGTTATATCACCGTCATGCATATTAATAATAGTCTTGACAATATAAAGACCTAAGCCAACACCCTTTGTGTCAAAGCTTCTGGATTTGTCAACCTTATAGAATCTTTCGAAGATTCTTGCAATTTCATCCTCTGAAACACCTGCACCCGAATTTCTGATGGTAACCTTTGTTGCCTCCTCGTTGCTCTTTGCAATTATGGTTATGCGGCCGTTCTGAGGAGTGAACTTGACTGCGTTATCTATAAGGTTATAGACAACCTGCTGAACAAGGTCACGGTCGGCCTCTATCATAACCTCACCCATATTTTCAAAGCCGACAATTTCAATCTGCTTTTCTTCAATCTTCTTTTCGAAGTTGAGAAGTGTTTCAAACACCTGCTTGCCCACATCATATTTCTGAGGCACAAGCTTAACCTCACCTGCTTCAATCTTTGACAGGTTGAGCATTGAAACAACCATTCTCGAAAGTCTTTTCACTTCGCTTGAAACAACAGTGAGATATTTCTTCTCCTCCTCAGGAGGAATAGTACCGTCAAGAATGCCGTCAATGAAGCCGCCGATTGATGTCATAGGTGTTTTCAACTCATGTGAAACGTTTGCTATGAAGCTTTTCTGAGCTTCGTCATCAATTTTCAGCTCATAAGCCATCTTATTCAGTGCCTTTGCAAATTCGCGGAAATCGTGCTTTTTATAATTTTCGTTGGCTCTGAATTCGAATTCACCCTTTGCAAAATGCGTGGTGACCTCTTTCATTTCGTTAAGAGGACGGGTGATGCCGCGGGTGATGAAGAAAATTGCAATGAAAACAATTGCAAAAGCAAACAGCATTGAATAAACAAAAGCAGTTGCTGTGCTGGCAACATAAGGCACAAGCCCCGTAATAGCATCTTCAACAGCAAATATTACAGCCTCATTTTCGCCGCTTTTATCCTTGATAGGCAGGGCAACAACGAATCTGCCTATACCGAAATCTTCGTCAGTGATATAGTCGGAAAAACCTCCGTCCTTAGCTCTTTGAAGGGTACTCTCGGCAATAACAAGGTTTTTATGGTTTTCGCAAGAGGAGCTCATACCGTTTTCGCAGTCACCGCAAATAAAGGGATTGCCGTTATTATCGGTTATAAAAAATTCTGAACGTGTGGCTGATGACATTATCTGCAGTGTACCCACAAGAATTTCCGGATCCACCTTTCCGTCTTCCTCCCTCAGATTATCATAAACAACTGAAATATCCTGAGCGTTTTCCACAAGCATATCAACCTTATCAGTCCACCACTGAACGGCGATAAAGAAAATCATAACAAGAGCAATAAAAACAAAGCTGAAAAAAACTGTCAGCGCCGATATGGTGAAATATCTTCTGAACAGGCTTCCGCCCTTTTTGGCTCTTCTTTTTCTGCGATTAGTTTTATTCATAAAACATCCTCCCGCTTCAATAAAACGCCTGATTTTTAGTCAGGCGTTCATTGTGAAAAATTCATTATTATTCTTTTGTTTCAAACTTATAGCCAACGCCCCATACGGTTCTGAGCTCCCACTTGTCTGAGGTACCCTCAAGCTTTTCACGAAGACGCTTGACGTGAACGTCAACAGTTCTTGAATCACCGTAATAGTCATAGCCCCACACTTCATCAAGAAGCTGATCTCTTGTGAAAACTCTGTTGGGGTTTTTGGCAAGATGGAAAATAAGCTCCATCTCTTTGGGAGGTGTGTCAATCTGAACACCTGCAACCTTGAGCTCATAGTTTGTCAGGTTAATTGAAAGCTTGTCATAGTGAACCTCTTTAACCTCTTCAGCTGCAGATGATGCACTGCGGCGCAGAACAGCCTTGATTCTTGCCACAATTTCTTTTGTGTCAAAGGGCTTGACAACATAGTCGTCAGCACCCAACTCAAGACCGAGCACTCTGTCAAAAACTTCACCCTTGGCAGTGAGCATAATGATGGGAGTTTCAGAGAACTTTCTGATTTCTCTGCAAACCTGCCAGCCGTCAAGCTTGGGAAGCATAATATCAAGAAGCACCAGTGAGGGGCTTTCTTCCTGGAACATGGTAACGGCTGAAACACCGTCATTTGCTATAACTACATTATAGCCGTCTTTTGTAAGGTAGAGTCTGAGAAGTTCGCAAATATTAAGGTCGTCATCGACAACAAGAATTTTTTCTGCGCTCATAATTTTACTCCTTTTCGTTTTATTTAATAAAATGATATCACATCTATTTTAATTTACAATTAATTATGAATATTTTTTTCTGAAAACTCAAAAAAATTCATCACATTCTGTCAGGTGCATCAACCTTAAGCATTTTGAGTATGCTCTTCATTGTGTCTTTGACACAGATGCAAAGGAAAAGTCTTGCCTGCATAAGTTCTTCATCCTCCACGCTGACGCGACATGCATTATAGAACTTATGGAAATGTGTGGCAAGGTCAACTGCATAATGTGTAACCTTTGCAGGGTCATAATTCTTTGCAGCATTGATTATTACATCGCCCAGAGTTGAAAGATAACGGATAAGTTCTCTTTCTTCGGGAGCAACAAGCTTTTTAAGCTCATCTGATGTGCATACTCTTGCATTTTTGCCCTCAGCTTCAAGCTTTGCAAGAATACTGCAGATTCTTGCGTGAGCATACTGGCAATAATAAACGGGATTCTGTGAGCTTTCCTCAACTGCAAGGTCAAGGTCAAAATCCATAAGTGAGCCGGGCTCTCTGATATTAAAGAGGAATCTGACTGCATCGATAGGCACTTCATTGAGAAGGTCAACAAGGGTAATTGCCTTGCCTGTTCTCTTTGACATTCTGACAACCTCGCCGTCACGCACAAGGCGCACAAACTGCATAAGCAGAATATCGAGTCTGTCAGGGTCAATGCCAACGGCTTTCATAGCGCCCTTCATCCTTGCAACGTGACCGTGGTGGTCTGCGCCCCAGACATCAATTGCCTTGTCAAAGCCTCTTTTTTCAAGCTTATTTCTGTGATAAGCAATATCAGCAGCAAAATATGTGGGGTTGCCGTTTGCTCTGATGAGAACATCATCCTTGAGCTCAAGCTTGTCGATATAATCCTGAGTCTTGCCCTGAGCAAGAAGCATTTCAGTCTGAATTTCAATATTCTTATACCACAAGGCACCGTCTTTTTCATAAGTGTATCCTCTTTCGGTGAGGATGTCAATGGTTTCTTTAAGCTCGCCGCCGTTGTGAAGGGTCAGTTCACTGAACCAGAGGTCATAGTCTATGCGGTACTTTGCCATGGCGGCCTTCATATTCGCAAGGTTTTTAGGCAGTGCAAATTCCACAAGAGCCTTGCGTCTTTCTTCTTCGCTCTTTTGAAGATAGCTGTCACCGTAAGCTTCTATGAATTCCTTTGCTCTTTCCACGATGTCCTCACCGTGATAGCTGTCTTCGGGCAATTCGATATCCTTGCCCAGAAGCTGCTGATATCTTATATCAAGTGAAAGTGCAAATTTATCAATCTGATTGCCTGCATCGTTGACATAAAACTCTCTTGCAACATCATAGCCTGCATAGTCAAGCACTGCTGCAAGGCAGTCACCGAGTGCACCGCCTCTTGCGTTGCCCATATGCATGGGGCCTGTGGGGTTGGCTGAAACGAACTCAACATTCACTCTTTTGCCTTCACCGTAATTGCTTCTCCCGTAATTGTCACCGGCTTCGTTTATTTCAAGAAGGATGTCTGCATAATATTCATCGCAAAGGAAGAAATTGATAAAGCCTGGACCTGCAATTTCAACCTTTTCAAAATATGTGTTTTCAAGTGACATATTATCACATATTGCCTCAGCTATCTTTCTGGGAGGCAAACGGAATGCTCTTGCATTCACCATGGCTGCGTTTGTTGAAAAATCACCGTTTGCTCTGTCGGCGGGAACTTCAACACCAAAGGCAGCACCTTCAGCGCGTACAAGAAGCTCTTTTTCCTGCGCTGCTTCAATAGCCTTAAGAACAATTGTCTTTATCTGGCTCTGCGCTTTATCTACAGTTTTTGACATTTTGATTTTCCTCTCTTAAACAACCCCTGCGTGGCGGCCTTTTTTTCTGACTATCATTGTGAAGCTGGCTTTGCCGAGGGGCATATTGTCCTGATATGTGGTGTAGGCAAAATGAAGGTTCACATCCCCGGATTTCATTTCACTTGTGATGCTGTTACCGATAACCTCAAGATTGAAGCTGCCGAAGGGCAGTTTGTGCTCTGAAATATGCTTCTTGCCGACCTCGATTACCATATCCGTTTCGATTTCAGCCCTGCGTCTGACCGTGACACATTCACCGCCGAGAACTCTGACAACTGTTTCAACAGGCAGACCCTCATTCACTTCGGTGTAGGTTATTGTGTAATCCTCTTCACTTCCCGTAAGATTTGCGTGAGTTATAAGCTCATCACTTAGTTCGTCACCGTCAACAATGTTGGAAGACAGGACTTTTACGAGATAATCACTCTTCATTTTTTTGCCCTTTCACACTGCATACAAAAATACATTATATATAATACCACACAAATTGTAAAAAATCAATTTATAAATCCAATTTTTTAAAACATATTTTTAACTGTATACGTCTATATTTTTATTGCTTCTTGACATAACGGGCCGACTGAAGGTATAATTACATCAACTTATTATCACAGCATGAGGTGAAACTATGTTTTTATGCTATAAAGAGCCTGCTCATATGAGCTATTTCGGCTGGGAAAACGAAGCACTGCCCCTGGGCAACGGCAAAATCGGAGCAAAGGTTTTCGGCGGTGTTGAGTGTGAGCTGATACACTTCAACGAAAAAACTCTCTGGTCCGGCGGCAAGGATGTGGAAGGCTTCAATTACGGAATTAAAAATCCCGACGCTGGCAAAGCCCTCAGAGAAATCCAGAGCAGTCTTGATAAGGGAGATGTAAAAGCAGCTACTTCAAAAATGAAAAAGCTCGAGGGCGACATGACAGGCTTCGGTGCCTACCAGTCCTTCGGCAACCTCTATATACAATTCCCCAAGCCACAGAACGAAAAAGAAAAATATACCAGAGACCTTGAGCTTGACACAGCCTCAGCCATGGTCAGCTATCACCTCGACAAGGTCAATTATACCCGTCACTATTTTGTCAGCTACCCCGACAATGTTTTTGTTGGCAGAATAAAGGCTGAGCCCCTGCCTGCAAAGGAAGGCGAAGAAGAGGCCGAGGCAGTGATAAACCTTGAGGCCTATTTTATCTCAGACCAGAAGTCGCAGAGCAAGGCAGAAAACGGCACTATCACCACCGAGGGCACCGTTATGGCCAACCGCGGCACAGATGCCCCTGCAGGTGCAGACAAAAACTCGATGAAGTTTGCAGGTGCTTTCAGATTTATCACAGACGGCGAAATGAGCGAAACAAAAGACGGACACATCGTTATAAAAAATGCCACAAGCGTTATGTTTGTCGCCTCACTTGCCACAAATTACATAAACAATTTCCCTGAATATTTTTCAGATTCAGACCCTCTCGAAAAAGCTCTTTATTATGTGGACTCTGCCGCAACGAGAAGCTTCGGCGAGCTTTACAGAAGTCATCTTGCTGACTATAAGCCTCTTTATGAAAGAGTGAAATTCACCTTGGGCGAAAGTGATGCAATTCTCACAACAGACCATATGCTCAACCGCTTTGAAAAGAAGGGCGAAAACAAAAGAAACCTCATTACCCTTCTTTTTCAATATGCAAGATATCTGCTCATAGCTTCGTCACGTGACGGCTCATTGCCTGCTAATCTTCAGGGTATATGGAATGCTAAAAACGACCCGCCCTGGTGCTGTGACTATCATTTCAATGTCAATGTTCAGATGAACTACTGGGGTGCTTATGCTGCAAACCTTAGTGAAACAGCACTGCCCTATATCGATTTTGTCAATTCACTGAGAAAGCCGGGCAGATTAATTGCCAATAAAACTCTCGGCATAGGCGAAAATAAGGCTGACGGTACCCCCGACACTGACAAGGCAACAGGCTTTATGATTCACACAATGGTCACACCCCTTGGCTTCGTTGGCCCCGGCAGTGACTGGCGTTGGGGCTGGGCACCGACTAATGGTGCGTGGGCACTTCAGGGCATGTATGATTATTACCGTTTCACAGGCGACACCGACAAGCTCGTCAATGATATTTATCCCGCTATGCAGGAATGTGCTCTTATGTGGTCCGAGCTTCTCGTTGAGGATAAGGCAAGCGGCAGACTCGTCTGCTCACCCGGATATTCACCTGAGCACGGTCCCGTTGCAGCAGGCAACACATATGATCAGTGCATAATCTATAACCTTTATGAAGAAGTGCTCGAAGCGGCTGAAATTCTGAAAGCAAAAGGCTTCGGCCACTGCGTTGACGAAAAGCTTATTGCCACTGTCAGCGAGCAGATCAGAAGGCTGCAGCCCGTAAGCATCGGCAAATGGGGTCAGATCAAGGAATGGTATAACGAGGATAAATTCTTTATGCGTGGTTTCTATAATCAGAACGTGCAGAAAAAACACCGTCACATTTCACACCTGTTAGCCCTTTATCCCTTCAGACAGATAACACCCGAAAACAAAAAGCTTGCCGATGCGGCTCTTGTCACTCTTAAAGACAGAGGCAACAAAAGCACAGGCTGGGGTCTTGCAATCAGACTTCTCAGCTATGCGCGTCTGTGCAAGGGCGATGAATGTGACGAAATCATTTCTGTTATTATGAAAAAGACTATCCTTAAAAATCTTTTCGGCACTCATCCCCCATTCCAGATTGACGGTAACTTCGGACTTATGGCAGGCATATGTGAAATGCTTCTGCAGAGCCACGAAAGCTTTATCCGCATTCTTCCTGCACTGCCCGAAAGCTGGCACGAGGGTGAAATTGACGGACTTATGGCACGCGGCAACTTCCGTTTCAAGCTCACCTGGAAGGATGACAAGCTCAGGCAGGGTCTGGTCACCTCAAATCTCGGCGGCGACTGCGCACTCAGATATGACGGCAAAATTATGCTTGTTTATGATGAAGACGGCAACGAAATTGAAACTGCCTTCAGTGACGGAATCACAACCTTCCCCACCGAGAAAGGCAAAACCTATAAATTCAGCTGATAAAAAAACAGGATGTTGAGAAAACATCCTGTTTTAATTTTATCTTATTGTGCCTTAAATTTTCTTATCCTTAAGATATGAGGCTTCAACTGCACCGGCAACCACAGCCTCAAAGCCGTCTGCCTGAAGTGATGCCACACCTTCAATTGTTGTGCCGCCGGGTGAACACACCTGATCAACCAGCTGCCAGGGATGTTCTGTGCTTTCAAGAATCATTTTTGCGCTGCCGAGCACTGCACCTGCAGCCACCTGAAGAGCCTGAGCCTTTGGCATACCGTTTTTAACTGCAGCTCTTGCAAGAGAGTCAATGAACATATAAGCGAAGGCAGGACTGCAGCCTCCGATAGCACTGTAGATTGAAAAATGCTTTTCCTCTATGTTTACCGCAATGCCGAAGCTTTCACAAAGAGCCCTGACAAAGCTGAGATCCTCATCCCCTGCATAAGAGTTGCCGCAATAAGCGGAAACTGCTGCACCGACCTTGGCATTGATATTGGGCATAACTCTGACAATTCTCGCGTCATATGAAAGACAGCCTGAAATAAACTCGAGGGTTTTGCCTGCAGCAATTGATATGATAAGCGGATTATTTTCACTCAAAGCCTTATCTGTTTTTTTCAGAAGTGAAGGGAAAACATCAGGCTTGACACTGAGCACAACTTTGTCACACATGCTTGCAATTTCCGTTTCATCAGCCATAACCTTAACTGCATATGCGCTGCTTAATGCCTCAGCTTTGCTCTTGTCTATATCAAAAACCGCAATATCGCTGCCGCTGAGAATACCCGAAGAAACGACACCCCTGATAATGGCAGATGCCATATTGCCTGCGCCTATAAAACCAAGCATTATTATTCCTCCTCAGAAGCGGGAATATCCGATGTGCAGTGAGGACACTTTGTTGCTTCTATGCTGATTTCGCTCTTGCAGAAGGGGCACTTCTTTGTTGTGGGAGCAGCAGGAGCCTCTTCCTTTTTCTTGCCGATTTCTGAAACCTTATTGATAGACTTAACAAGAAGGAAGATAACAAATGCCATAATGATGAAGTTAATTACAGCAGTGATGAATGAGCCGTAATTGAGAGTTGCATAGCCTGCTTCCTTAGCTGCCTCAACAGTTGCAAAGCTTACCTCTTCGGCAGTGAGTACGATAAACTTATCTGCAAAGTTAGCACCCTTTGTTATAAGGGAAAGTACAGGTGACACGATGTCGTTGACAAGTGAATTTACAATAGCCTGAAAAGCACCGCCGATGATAACACCAACTGCAAGGTCAATAACGTTGCCTCTCATTATAAATTTTTTGAATTCTCCAAAAAAACCTTTCATTTTAAAATTCCTCCTGAAAATATTTGTTTTATTGTATCACATCTTCACAGCAAAAGTAAAGACCTTTATACCCCCGTCAAATCAAAATCGGGAATAAATTTTTCACTTGCCGCAGATGGCTGCTGTGTGAAAATGTTGACAAACCCCAGATTTTCTGCGTGAGAGAGCACCTTTTCATATTCTCTGACTGTTATTCTTCTCTGAAGCTCAGGCAGCTCATCAAGCTTGCCGTAAGGCGTATACTGTGCCATGAGGCTTATGACGGTGTCCTTGCCCAGGTTGTTATAAATCCAGTCTAAAATTGCTATGCTCTGATTGGTGTTTGAGGGCAGAATCAGGTGTCTGACAATCATGCCTTTGAGCATAATCCCCTGAGAATCATAAACATCCTCAGTACACTGCCGCCGCATTTCAAGAAGTGCCTCACAGGCAAAATCAAAATAATCGGGAGCACCGCTGTATTTTCTGCTTTTTTCACTGTTTATATATTTCAGGTCGGGCAGATAAATATCCACAAGGCCTTCAAGCTCTTTGAGGGTCTCTGCCTTTTCATAACCGCCGCAGTTATAAACAACGGGCACATTGCTCTTATATTCCCTGAGCACCTTGCCAAGCTGCTGTGCATAATGGGTGGGGCACACAAGGTTTATATTATGAGCACCGGAGGCAATAAGCTCATCGAAAATTTCTTTTAATCTTTCCTCTGATATGATTTTGCCCTCTCTGCCGTGGCTGACAGAATAATTCTGACAGAAGGCGCAGCCTAAATTGCACCCTGAAAAGAAAACCGTACCGCTACCCCTTGTGCCGCTTATGGGAGGCTCTTCCCAGAAATGAAGAGCTGCTCTTGCAAGCTTGAATTCATAGGGTACTCCGCAGCAGCCGACAGCTATGCTTCTGTCTGCCCCGCACATTCTCGGACACATATTGCATTTCATTTTATCACCACACAAAAACGAATATATCTTCACTGTAATCTGAGGCACCTTTTCACATAAAAAGGTGCCTCAATGTTTAATTGACTGTCACTTTACAGGATGCTCTGTAGCCGCCGTCGGAGGTTGTGACAATTATTTCGCATGCGCCCGGCTTTTTCGCCGTTACCACGCCGCTTGAAGAAACTGTTGCCACACTTTCGTTGCTTGACATCCAGACAACCTTCTTATTGGTTGCCTGCTCAGGATAAACAAGAGCTGTGAGCCTGTAGCTTGAGCCCAGCTGCATCATAAGACCGCTTGACTCTTTTATTGCAACACCGCTGACCTGTATAACAGCCACATTCACCACGCAGGTTGCAGTGAGTCCGTTTTTGGTTTTGCAGGTTATTGTTGCTGTGCCGTTTGAAACGCCCTTGACAACACCGCTTGAAGAAACCGTTGCAACCTTCTTGTTGCTTGATTTCCATGTCACTGTTTTGACACTTGTGTTTGAGGGTGTGAAAACAGGTGAAAGAGTAACTGTGCCACCCTTGCTTATGGAAACTGAGGTCTTGTTAAGAGCCAGTCCCTTGGGCTCAACATGAGTGACCTTAACGGTTATCTTAGCTGTCTTTTTGCCTGAGTTTGTTGTGACGGTAATAACGGCACTCTTGCCTGCCTTAAGACCCTTGATTTTGCCTGATTGATAAACCTTGACAACTGAAGGGTCGCTTGAGGTCCATGTCAGGGTTTTATCTGTTGCGTTAGACGGAGAAACTGTTGCCTTGAGAGTCTTTGTCTTGCCGTAGCTGATGCTGATTGTTTCTGCAGAGAGGCTCACAGAGGTGGGAGTCACCTTTTTAACTGTGACCTTGCATTTTGCAGTCACACCGGTGTCGGCGCTCTTGCAATAGATATAAGCTGTGCCGGGCTTGACTGCAGTGATTTTGCCCTCTTGTGAAACCTTTGCAATTTTGCTGTCGGATGATGACCAGACTAGAGTCTTATTAGTGACATTTGAGGGTGAAATTTTTGCAGTGAGAGTTGCAGTCTTGCCGTCCTTGATTGACAGTTTGGTTTTGCTCAGAGTGATTTTCTTTGCATAAATTATCTCTGAAACCGTAACCTTGCACTTGGCAGTGTAAAGGCCGTTGGCAGTTGTTGCCGTGATATATGTGGTGCCTGCCTTCACAGCGGTGATTTTGCCGCTTTTGCTGACCTTTGCCACCTTGCTGTTCTGTGATTTCCAGGTAACCTTTTTGTTGGTCGCATCCTCAGGCAGTATATTTGCCGTGATTGTTTTGGATTTGCCTTCGTAGAGCTTGAGAGAGGTACTGCTCAGGGATATGCCCGTTGCTTTGACCTTGACTGTGACATTGCATGCTGCAGACACCATGGGGTTATCCACAGAGGTGCATCTGATTGTAACCTTGCCACCACCCACCGCAGTTACGCGGCCGAATTCATCAACGGTTGCAATATTCACATCTGACGAGTTCCATCTGACATTTTTGAAGGTTGCGTCTTCAGGCGAAACGGAAGCCTCAAGCTTGAATGACTGACCTTTATAAAGAGTTTTAGATGTGAAATTAGGCTCGTCGCCGTATGAAAGCTCTATATTCTGAACGTGGGTTTTCTTTTTAACAGTAACAGTGCAGAAGGCCTCACCGCCGCCGTCAGCTGTTGTGCAGGTTATCACTGCAGTGCCCTTGCCCACACCTGTGACGGTACCGTCGGAAGAAACTGTGGCAACGGCAGAATTATCTGTTGACCAGACAACACTCTTATCTGTTGCCGTTTCGGGATAAACCGTTGCTTTGAGCTGGAATTTCTCTGAAGCGAAAATGCTGTTGGTGTTATAGTTGAGAATAACGCCCTGTGTTGAGGTTTTGACAGTTACCTTATAGACCGCCTTATATGAGCCGACCTCAGTTTTGCAGCCGATAACGGCAACACCGTTTGATACGCCCCTCACATTGCCGTTTTCATCAACACTTGCAATTTCAGGGTTCTGGCTGTACCACTCAACCTGCTTATTTTCTGCAGTTTCAGGGTAAACAACTGCCTTGAGCTGAATTTCCTCATCAACAAACACAACACTGTCATCTGATTCTATGTAAACACCGCCGGGCAGGCTGCCTGCACCGATAAGGGACAGGGGGAATCTGTTTGCCCAGAGCTTCTGAAGTGCCGGTGAGGGATTGATTCTGTCTTCGCTGTATTCGGGAAGGAATGCATCAGGGTCGCGGGGGTTTGCCGAAACCTCACAGAAATCAACAAAACCGTCATGCTCATCTGTTGCAGCAAGCCATGCATTGACATCCTTTGCAATCTGCCAGTCTGCTTCAAATTCAGCAGGAGTTCTTATATATGTGCCGCCATCACCGAAAAAGTCTCTTGTGGTGTCCTTCCACTGGGTGATGCCTATAACAATAACCTTCACACCCTCATCGTGACAGGCCTTGAAAACTCTTCTGAAGCCTTCAATAAGCTGCTTTGCAGAGGGCTGCACCATTCCGGGATAATTCTGCACACTGTCTGTGCATACGGGATGAATGATATCGCTGACACCGACCTTGACAATAACATATTTAAGTCCGGGCTGAGAAAGCACATCCTGCTTTAATCTGACCGTCATGGATTCTGCATAGAAATATGAGCCGAGACCGAGGCCGGGATAAAGCAGGCAGTTACCGGGCAATCCTTTGCCTACAACGCCTACATCTGTAACATTCTCATCTTCATAAAGTGCCTGACCGAGATAAAGGGGAAAATCGTTTGCCACAGTTGAGTCACCGACCACCACAACACTGTAGCCTGAGTTGTGTGTAAGCACGTCGGCGCTGACAAGGCAAGGAATAAACTTCATGAAGCTGTAATTGAACTTCAGGTTAAGACCGTTGCCCATTCCGAAGCCCTCAAGAAGACCTGCCATAATATCAAGCATATCTTCATCATCGAGAACACCCTTGAGCATATCGAAATCATCCGTCTGAAGTGCGTCACCTGTTGTCAGATATGTTTCTGCACCTGAAACGCCCATTGTGTTCACATCAAGAAAAGAATCGAAAAAGGTGGTTATCACAATTTTCTGATGAGCCACAACGTCAAATCTTATGGGGTCGGAATAAACCTCAGCACCCGGTGCAATTGTAACACTGGGGTAGCCGTCATTAAAGGTGACAATTTTGAGTGTAGACTTTTCAATTGCACTGTCTTTAACGCCCTTTTTGGCAAT
Source organism: Acutalibacteraceae bacterium (assembly GCA_045592465.1). Classification (GTDB taxonomy): domain Bacteria; phylum Bacillota; class Clostridia; order Oscillospirales; family Acutalibacteraceae; genus UBA6857. Next base: position 14,662 of record JAZNUW010000152.1, read on the forward strand.
TGTCACACCGTTGATTACAACAGGATTTGTATTATAATGATTTGAAAATTTCAGGCGTATTTTTGAACCGCTTGCCGTGGGAGTGATAACCGTTCTCACAGTGACCTCAGTCAGGCTGTCATCGCCGATAAGCTCGCCAACTATGGAGCCTGCCTCACCGAGTCCGTCTATCTGTGCCTGCACCGGTGCTGTACCCCAGGCACTCACCCAGTTTTCATCGTCTGCCGCAAAAGCAGATGACGCCAGCGATGCCACTGCAACAAGCACTGCAATAACACTGCAGGTGAGAAGTGCTTTATAAAATCTCTTCATATGTTTCAGTCCTTTCGTTGACTATTGGGATTCTTTTTTCTGACAGGCTGCGCTGTGTTTTTGCCCTTCTGAGACGGCTGTGCTTTTTTAACAGGCTTCTTGCCTGCGGGAGCTGCTGCTTTTTTGCCTGCAGGAGCCTTTGCTGTGGAGGGCTTGCGTGTGTTTTTCTTCTTTGAATCTTTGCCGTTTAAAATATCAGTGATTGCCTTTGCAGTTTTTTCATCGATTATGCCGAGATAGCTGCAAATCATAAATGCAAGATAAAGTGCACAGGCAATGAAAAGCAAAACAGAAATCGCAAGGAAAAGCTTAGAGCCGACTATGTCGGAAATCTTGCCCATGATGTAACCTGCGATGCTTCTTTCAATATCCTGAGAAGCTATAAGGTTGATGGTGGTTATTTCTTCACCTGCATAAAAGACCTTTGCCTGACCGATTACGGTGCCGGCGCTTATGGGTGCTGAAACCTCCTCGGGTACGGTATCTGCAACAACCTCAAAGGAAACAGATGCTGTTGTCACCTTGGAGGGCACAAGTGCCGAGGTTTCTCTTTCGGGGATAAGTCTTAATTTATCCGTATCCTTGCCGGCCTTGACATCCACATAGGTCACTGTCTGCTCAGGTGACACAACAACGCGGTATCTGATGTTGTCATAAACCCAGTTGAGCATTGTCTGTGCATCTGTGAAGCAGGTGTTTTCTTGGGTGGAATCCGAGTCGGTATTCATAAGTCTGCCGCCCATAACGATAGTGAGATATGAATAGCCGTCCATATTTGAAACAACAGCAACGCACTCGCCTGCCTTGTCTGTCATTGTGTATTTTCCGCCGGTTACCGACTTGTGATAGTAATCGGAAATTGAGGCATTCATCATTTTGTTGTTTGATGTCACTGTCTTTTCTTCTCTGTCGTCATAAGCCTTTATAATCATACTCTTTGCAGAAAAAGCATCGGAAAACACAGGATATTTCACTGCGTACTTTATAAAAGCAGCCATGTCACGCGCAGTTGTCTGCTGCCCGTCTTCGTCAAAGCCGTGAATGTTTTTTATTACAGTACTGCTGCAGCCCTTAGCAGAAATGAAAGTCTGCATCTCACTGATGAAGCCCTCAAGTGAGCCTGAAATTTCATAGGCGATTATGCTGGCAGCATCGTTTGCACTGTAAATTATGAGGCTGTCGATAAGGTCTTTTTTGCTGACCCTTTCACCGGGCTTATAGCCTGCTGTTCTGACACCGTAATCATATTTCACTAGTGAGAGATTCTTTTCTGTAACCTTGATTTTTTCGTCAAGATTATTCCATTTCTCTATTGCAACAACTGCGGCAATAAGCTTGATAAAGCCTGCAACGGGAACTTTTTTATCAGCATTTTTATTAAAAAACACTGTTTCCTCATCAAGGCTCTCAAGATAATAAACATCAGAATAGAGCTTGTCTGCAATATCTTCTGAGCCGAATATTGCGCCGGTGCAGAATGCTGATGCAAACACTGATAAGCTGAGAATCAAAACGAGCATAACGGAAACTGTCTTCTTCATTATAACCACCTCATGTGTAAAATTTATGAAATTTCGTCTATATATTTGCAAATAAAAGATTTTTATGATAAAATAGCCGTGATGAACCACTGTATCATCTTATTATACCAATTGCTTTATAAAAAGTACAGACTTTTAAAATAACTTTTTGTTAACTATCAAAAGAACGGTGTGTGAAAATATGATATACGTTACCGGTGACACTCACGGAATAGCCTCACGATTCAACGATCCCAGACTCAGAAAATTAAAGCAGGGCGATACCCTCATTGTCTGTGGCGACTTCGGCTTTTTGTGGAACGGCTCAAAGGAAGAAATCAATGTGCTCAAAAAGCTCAGCAGAAAAAAATATAATATCTGCTTCGTTGACGGCACTCACGAAAACTTTGATATGCTCAATACCATCAGGGTCAAAAAATGGAACGGTGGCAAGGTACACCACATAGCATCTAACATTTTTCACCTGATGAGAGGTCAGGTTTTTGAAATTGAAGGCACAAAAATCTTCACCATGGGCGGCGGAGAAAGCCCTGATATTGACATCCGTTTTGAAATGGACACCTGGTCAGATATGGAAATTCCCACCCGTGAGGAGCTTGTTGAAGGCGTTGAAAATCTGCAGAAGTACGGCGGCAAGGTTGATGTTGTTATCACTCACGAGCCACCTGCAAAAATCAAGGATTTCCTTATGCTTCAGACCGGTGCGGACGCCAGCATCACCGCTATTAACACCTATCTCGAAGACGTGAGCAGAATCTGTCAGTTCAAGCACTGGTATTTCGGCTCTCTTCATATGGATAAGTTTATTTCCACCACTCACATCTGCGTTTTCAATAACATCATCAACGCAAAAACAGGCGAAATTCTCACAAGATAACACAGCTTATAAACGAACCCCCACCTTGACCTTAAGGGCACAAGATGGGGGATTTTTATCTGATATTCAATTATTTTTTATCAGTCTTCTTCCTTGTTGGGGAAGAGTGTTGATTTGATTGCTGAGGGAGTGAGGTTCTTTTTAATGTGACCCCATGTTTCTCTGAAACGGATTTTCTTCGAGGGATCCCATTCACTCTCGGCTGCAGCCTTGATGCCCATTTCACGAAGAACGGGAAGCTCATTTCTGACTCTCACCTTGAAGGATTCGTAATCAGCGTTCATTGACTTTGTCCAGCCTCTTTCACCAACTGCAATCATTCTCGGGAAGCACATATAGCTCATTCTGTCAAAGTCTTCAATATACTCTGTCCAGATAGGTGTTTCAACACCTAGCACACCGTTTCTGCCTGTGCTGCTGAGCTTAGGAAGATAAGGCTCATAGTTATATGTCTTTGAAAGCGGAGTCATGCCGTAGGGATAGTCGAGATAATAGTGATAGAAATCCTCGATAATGATTCTGCCGCCTGCGTTTGCATACTCTTCACTCTTGTTCTTGGGATCCATCCAGTCACAGATAATTGTGTTTTTGTTGAGGATGCCTGAGTTAAGGCTTTCGTTCCAGGCAAGCACTTCCTTGCCCTTGCTCTCAAGATAAGCAATTATACGGTTAGCGAAGTAGCCCTGGAGCTCTTCAACATTATTGAGCTTTTCGTCTTTGATTCTCTGCTGACACTTATCGCAGTTGCACCAGCGTGCCTTGGGAGCCTCGTCACCACCGATGTGAATATATTTATAGGGGAACAGCTCCATAACCTCATCGAGTATACCGAAGCAGAAATCGAAAACCTCTTCCTTGCCTGCGCAAAGAATATTCTTGAAGATGCCACCTGTGGTTTCAAGAGGAATCTGCACACCTCTGCATGAAAGCTCGGGGAAGGTTGAAACAATTGCCGTTGTGTGGCCGGGCATATCAATTTCGGGCACAACATCAATGAATCTTTCCTTGCAGAAAGCAATTACATCACGGATTTCTTCCTTGGTGTAATATCCGCCGTATCTTTCCATATTTGCTGAGCCGAAGCCGTGGCAGTCACGCCATGAGCCCTTTTCGTTGAGCAGGGGGTACTTTTCGCTTTCCATTCTCCAGCCCTGGTCGTCACAGATGTGCCAGTGGAAAATGTTGAACTTATATCTTGCTGCTGCCTCTATGTAGGTTTTGATTTCATCAATAGTCTGCATATGTCTTGCAGAGTCAATCATAAAGCCTCTGTAAGGGAAAGCAGGCTCATCATAAATTGTGCAGTGGGGAGCCTTGCCTCTTGAAGCAATCTGCTCAAGGGTTTTCATAGCATAGAACTTACCCTTTTCGCCCTTTGACACAATCTGAATGCCCTCTTCATCTATTTTGAGATAGTAGGCCTCGTCACCGAAATTTTCGTTTGTGCTGTAATTGATTTTGCTCAGATCAAGCCAGCTTTCACCGCCTGTGAATTTAACATTGTTTGGCTTGGGAATTACATTAAGAAACATATTTTCACCTCATAACCGTGTTTTCACACTTAATCAGATAAATTATACCCTATTTTTTGCGATAATTCAACCGTTAACCGAATATTTATTATTATTTAATTTTGCAGGTGATATTATGTACAGTGTTATAAATCTGCTTTGCGGAATAGGTCTGTTTCTGGCGGGAATGGCACTTATGAGTGATTACACTACCCTGACCTTCGGTGATAAGCTCAAGGACATTCTCTCACGCCTTGCAGGCAACAGATTCAGCGGAATGCTCACAGGCCTTGCCGTAACGGGAATAATACAGTCCTCCTGCGCAGTGACGGTCACAGCGGTCTCTTTTGTTGATGCAGGTCTGCTCTCTCTTATAGGTGCCGCAGGAATTGTTATGGGTGCAAACATCGGCACAACGGTTACGAGTCTTATAATTGCCTTTAATTTTTCCTCGGTTGCTCCCCTTGCCATATTCATAGGCGCTTTTATGAATCTTCTGTGCAAAAACAAAAAGCTGCAGAATCTGGGCATCATCCTCTGCGGCTTCGGCATTCTCTTTGTGGGGCTTAACACTATGGCCTCGGCCTTTGAGGCACTGAAGAATAACGATATTTTCCTTTCATTTATCGCCTCAGCTCAGGGCAGATTCCAAGGGGTACTGACGGGCTTTGTCATGACGGCAATTATGCAGAGCTCCTCGGCAACAGTGGGCATTCTTCAGGCTCTTGCTATGCAGGGGCTTGTGTCTATGGAAAGTGCCTTTTATATCATTCTGGGTCAGAATATCGGTGCAGTGATTCCCGTTATAATTTCTTCTGTGGGTATGGGCAAAACGGCAAAGCAGGTGAGCATTATCCATTTGCTTTTCAATGTTATCGGCACCGCAGTTTTTCTGGTACTAATAAAAATCGTACCTTTCGGTGAGATTTTTTCTTTCGCAGACAGCAGCAGTATGAAGGTCTCACTTTTTCACATAACCTTCAATGTGATTTCAACTTTTCTTCTGCTCCCCTTTTCTTCTCACCTGATAAAAATCAGCAACCGACTGCTCAGCTTCAGAATCATTTTAAATTCCTGCAAAGAAAAGAGTGAAAAATATGGCTTTTTGCAAAAATTTTTCCTTAAAATCCGTTAACTTGTCAACAAAATCATTCTTTTTCAGAAAACTTTTATAAATGCCAACAAATTTAGAAAATTTCTTCTCAAAGGCTTTGAAAATCCTGTTGCTTCGTGTATAATATAAGAGAAATAATTCAAAGGAATCAGGAGAGAAGAGAATTATGAAAAGAAATTATGAAGGCTGGGTCGGTTTTGAGAGCGGTACATGGAACAATGAGATAAATGTCCGCAGCTTTATCAAGCACAATCACGTGCCTTACGACGGCGACGAAAGCTTCCTTGCAGCCCCCACACAGGATACACTTGCTTTATGGGATCAGGTGCTTGAGCTTTCACGTCAGGAACGCGAAAAAGGCGGCGTGCTTGATATGGACACCCATATCATTTCAACCATTACCTCCCACGGCCCCGGCTATCTTGATAAAGATAAAGAAAAAATCGTCGGTTTCCAGACAGACAAGCCCTTCAAGCGTGCCCTCCAGCCCTACGGCGGCATAAGAATGGCAGAAAAGGCCTGCGCCGATAACGGCTATCAGGTTGACCCTGAAATCAGCGAATTTTTCAAAATACACAGAAAGACTCACAACGCAGGTGTTTTCGATGTTTACACACCCGAAATGAGAGCCTGCCGTTCAAGCCATATCATCACAGGTCTTCCCGATGCTTACGGCAGAGGCAGAATCATCGGTGACTATCGCCGTGTTGCTCTTTACGGTGTTGACAGACTTATTGAAGACAAGCTCGCTCAGAAGGCTACCACACGTTCAGCTATGTATTCTCATGTTATCCGTGCAAGAGAAGAGCTTTCAGAGCAGATAAGAGCTCTTGAAGAGCTCAAAAAGATGGCACTGAGCTACGGCTATGATATTTCTCTTCCTGCAAGAAACACAAAGGAAGCTATTCAGTGGCTCTATTTTGCATATCTCGGCGCAGTCAAGGAACAAAACGGTGCAGCCATGTCCCTTGGCAGAACATCAACCTTCCTCGACGCTTATGCAAGGCGCGACCTTGAAAACGGCACCTTCACAGAAGAGGAAATTCAGGAAATGGTTGACCACTTCGTTATGAAGCTGCGTCTTATAAAATTTGCACGTACTCCCGAGTACAATGCCCTCTTCTCAGGCGACCCCCAGTGGGTAACAGAATCAATCGGCGGCTGTGCAATTGACGGCAGACACCTGGTAACAAAGATGTCATTCCGTTATCTGCATACACTTAAAAACTTAGGCCCTGCCCCCGAGCCCAACCTCACAGTGCTCTGGTCAAAGAGACTGCCCGACAACTTCAAGCGCTACTGTGCAAAGATGTCAATTGAAACCTCGTCCATTCAGTATGAGAACGATGACCTTATGCGCTTCACTCACGGTGATGACTATGCAATTGCCTGCTGCGTTTCTTCAATGCGACTGGGCAAGGAAATGCAGTTTTTCGGTGCAAGAGCAAACCTTGCAAAGTGTCTGCTTTATGCTATCAACGGCGGTGTTGACGAAATCACCAAAAAGCAGGTCGGTCCCGAATTTTCGCCCATCACATCAGAATATCTCGACTATGATGAGGTTATGAGAAAATATGATGCTATGATGCGCTGGCTTGCAGAGGTTTATGTCAACACACTTAACATCATTCACTATATGCACGATAAATACTGCTATGAAAGATTGCAGATGGCTCTTCACGATAAGAATGTAACCCGTTGGTTTGCAACAGGTATTGCAGGTCTGAGCGTTGTTGCAGACTCACTCTCAGCTATCAAATATGCCAAGGTTAAGGTTATAAGAGATGAAGACGGTCTTGCAGTTGACTATAAGGTTGAAGGCGACTTCCCCAAATACGGCAACGACGACGACAGAGTTGACGCAATCGCTCATGACATCGTTCACATCTTTATGGAGCATGTCAGAAAGAATCATACCTACAGAAACGGTATTCCCACCACATCAATTCTGACAATCACATCAAACGTTGTTTACGGCAAGGCCACAGGCTCAACACCTGACGGCAGAAAGCGCGGTGAAGCCTTTGCTCCCGGTGCTAACCCCATGCACAGACGTGACACTCACGGTGCAGTTGCATCACTTTCTTCTGTTGCAAAGCTCCCCTTCCTTGATGCACAGGACGGTATTTCAAACACCTTCTCAATTATCCCCGGTGCACTTGGCAAGGACGACAGAATCTTCTCAGGCGATCTTAGCATTGAGCTTGATTGCCCCGCAGGTGCCTGCGGAATTCCCACACTTTTTGAGGGCCTTGACACAGACACACCCGACTGATAAAGTCATATAAAAATTTTAAAGGAGGTCATTCATATGGCAGCAACACCAAGTCAGATAGACAATCTTGTTTCCCTTCTTGACGGCTATGTTGAAAAGGGCGGACATCACCTTAATATAAATGTTTTCACAAAAGAAACTCTTCTTGATGCTCAGGCTCATCCTGAAAAATATCCTCAGCTCACAGTCAGAGTCAGCGGTTATGCCGTTAACTTCATCAAGCTGACAAAGGAACAGCAGGACGAGGTTATTTCAAGAACCTTCCACGATAATATTTAAAAAAAGGACGTTCATATGAAAGGTTATATCCATTCCATTGAAAGCTTCGGCACTGTTGACGGCCCGGGACTTCGCTTTGTTGTGTTTCTTCAGGGCTGTCCCCTGAGATGTAAATTCTGCCATAATCCCGACACCTGGGAGTTACGGCAGGGTACAGAAAAAACAGCCGATGAGCTTATAGATGCCTATATGAAAAACCGTGCGTTTTATTCCAGGGGCGGCATAACCGTTTCCGGCGGTGAGCCTCTTATGCAGCTCGATTTTGTTACGGAGCTTTTCACAAAGGCAAAGCGTTATGATATTCACACCTGTATTGACACTTCGGGCATAACCTACCGTGAAAATGACAGTGAATATGAACTGAAGCTAAAAAAGCTTATTGCTGTTACAGACCTTGTTATGCTCGACATCAAGCATATAGACAGTGACAGTCATAAATCTCTCACGGGATCCGACAACGAGGGTATTCTTGCTTTTGCGAAATTCCTGGAGAGAACCAATGTTGAGCTTTGCATAAGGCACGTTGTTATAGACGGTATAACCGACAATGCCGACGACCTGAAAAATCTTGGCAGGTTTATCGGCAAGCTTAAAAATCTGCGCTATCTTGATGTGCTCCCCTATCACACCCTTGGCGTAAATAAATATAAAGAAATGGGTCTGAGCTACCCTCTTGAAGGCGTGGCACCCACAAGCAAAGAAAATGCAATAAAGGCCAAGGCATTTATAATGGAAGGCATCAAGCAGGCACGATATTCTAAATAAAAAGGCTGCCCTGTACTCGTAAGTGAGTGCAGGGCTTTTTTTCTTTTGCCACCCGGGGAAGCTTATCTGTATTTTCACATCATCAGCTTTTTAACACCCGGTTTATCTTTATCAACAACAGACAACCACTCCGTAAGAAGTGGTTGTCTGCTCTGTATTTATTATCAGAATAAGCTTTTAACCTTATCTACAACATCATTTACACCTGATGTTATCTTTGTAATTATGTCTGTGAAGAAGCTTGCAAGCATGCTGTCATCATCAACTGCAGGTGCATCTGCATCGAATGCATTTGACTGAATCTTCATTCTGCAGATATCATATACGCAAAGTCTCATAGCCTTGCCCATACCGATGGGGTCAGCTCTGTAGGTTGTTTTAAGAGCTGCCTTTGTGGGAATAGCCGAAATAACATAAAGCATTGTCAGAATTGCGTCGTTTCTTGCATAAACTGCAAGAGCAGGGTCAAGATATCCGTCACCTGTAAGGTCGATGCTGGCGTCTGTGATAACGAAGCCGTCAAAGCCCCATTCTGTTCTTAAAAGGTCTGTTACAAGAGCCTTTGAGCCGCCGCACCACTGATTACCGATTCTGTTATATGCGGTCATAATGCCCTTAGCGCCGCCTTCTTTGAATGAAATTTCAAAGGGCTCTGCATAGATTTCTCTGAGTGACTGCTCGTTGAGCCATGTATAAAGACCGTTTGACTGTCTGTTTGTTTCCTGATCGTTTGCAACAAAGTGCTTAACTGTAACGATAAGACCCTTTGACTGAATACCTCTTGTTACGGCAGCTGACATCTTGCCTGAAAGAAGGGGATCTTCTGAGAAGTACTCGTTATTTCTGCCGCCTAAGGGGCTGCGGTGAATGTTACAACCTGGTGCGTACCATGTGTTTGTGCCGAGTTCAACACCTTCCTGACCAACGATTTCACCGAAATCCTCTGCGAGCTCATCATTCCATGTGCAGGCGATAACTGTTTCAACGGGGTAAGCAAGACCTGAATCCATATAAAGAAGACCGCCTGAGCCCTTGATGCATGAGGGGCCGTCATTATCTGATGTTGCAGGAATGCCGAGTCTGTCAAGACCTGTTGTTTCATAACCGCAGTCACAGATAAGATCTATCATTTCATTGACTGTCAGCTGATCGAGGAATGCATCCCAGAGGCTTTCGTCTTTTGCAACATCGCTGAGCATTATAGGACCGTCTTCATAAACCACACCTGTTTTGGGTGCTTCACCCTCCTTGGTGGGAGCGGGTCTGATATCGCTCTTCTTAACCTCTTGAGTTGCCTTGTAGTTTGTGGGTGCAGTGGGATATGTACCCTCAACATCTGCACGTGAGAAATATGTCAGGTCACCTTCAGCAAAGCCGAAAAGATTTTTGATTTCAGCGCCTGAATAGCTGTCTGTCTTATAAACTACTTTTTCAGGCACGTTATATGTGAAGCTTTCTTCAAAGGTTCTGATATCGTGTGCAACGTGAATCTTATATTCGCCCTTGTCAAGCACCCATGCCTGCTCAGTCTTTGAATCGTAAGAAGCCATATCCTCTGTTGCGAAGCTTATTGTGAGAACTTCACTTTCACCGGGAGCAAGAAGCTTTGTTTTATCATAGCCTGCAAGCTCAATGGCACTCTTTTCAATGCCGCCCATGTAATAAGGAGCTGAGAAATAAACCTCTACAATTTCCTTGCCGGGAACGGTGCCGATATTCTTAACCTCAACCTGAACACTGATTTCTTTCTCATCGGCACTGTAGGATTTGACATTCCACTCAAAATCTGTGTATGAAAGGCCGAAGCCAAAGGGATACATAACCTTTTCGGGTGCAAGTGTTTCAAAATATCTGTAGCCCACATAAATGCCTTCGTTATAGTTTACGAAGTACTTGGGAATTCCAAAAATGCCCTTATATGTATAGCTACCGAAATTCATATTTGCAGGATGGTCTTCAAGGTTATATGCAATAGTGTCAACCAGCTTGCCTGAGGGGTTGATTTCGCCCGAAAGCACCTTGCCCACACTGTCAGTGGCAACCTCACCGGGGAGCCACATAATCATGGCAGCCTTAATGCTGTCATAATCATTAAGCCATGACATATCCATAATATTTGAAATATTGAAAACAACGATAACGTCAGAGAACATTCCGCAAACCTTGTCGAGCATTGTCTTTTCTTCTGCTGTTAGCTTCAGGTCTTCAATGCTAAGGTCTTTCATTTCAGTGCCAACTCTGCCGATAACAACAACTGCAGTCTTTGAGAAAGCAACTGCTTCATTCATAATCTTATCGCTGATGTTGCCTATGGGCATTTCAGACTGACCGCCTGAGAAGAACTGCTCCAGTACTGTTGCAACATAATCAATAAGGCCGCCGTCTGACTCTGCATCGGTATATTCTGCATAAATGTCATAAATAGCCTTGTTATATTCTATGCCTGCATTATCAAGTGCATCATAAAAGCCAACAGCCTGAGAGGCACGGACTGCACCTGAGCCTGCTGCACCTGCAAAAGCAAGTGAGCATGAAGCTGTGCCGAACACATTTACCTTCTTCTCTTTGAGAGGAAGAATATCGTCTTCGTTTTCCAGAAGAACTATACCCTCAGCCTCAATCTGCTTTGCAACTTCCTTAGCCTTTTCTGTTGTTTCAGGTGAAATAAGGCTTTCTTCAGCTGAGATGATAAATCCACCGCTTGCAAAGCAAGTTACGGGAATTGAAAAAGCCATAACTGTAACCAGAAGAAGGGCTGTTACCTTTTTAAATATGCTTTTTTGTTTTTTCATAAAGTTTCCCCCTGTATGAATTTTTGAAATACATATTGATAATATCACACTTTATAAACAATTGCAACAAAAAGCCTATAAAACTTTAAAATAAACTATGCAATTCGGCAAAAACCACTCCTTTAGCAATAAAAATCCCTGCACCGCAAGGCACAGGGATTATCAATTAAAACAAGTCTGTGATTTTATCAACTATCTTGACAATGTTGACAATGATTCTGCCGAAAATGCCCTTGAAAAATTCTGATATACAGCTCTCGTCATCCTCAACTGTTATGTTGCCGCTGTCAGAAGCAGCACTGCCGTCAAAATCTGATGTGAACTGTGAAAGCCAGGATATCATTCCGTCAGGGTATGTAAACTTAACCTCGTTGCCGTTGCCGTCAACTGTTGACATATTGGGATATTCGCCCCACTCATATGAGAACATATCGTGGGCAACTGCCTGCCAGGATTCGTGTCCGCTGGGTGCGGGACTGCCGTCGGGCATAACAGTTTCGGTCATTGATGAAAAACGGTTAATTGAATTTCTGTTTGATGTTGCGCAGATGTTTTCCCAGGTTTTAGCAACACCTTTATAGTTAACAGCATTGTCATTCATGCCGCAGGTGAGCCATATGGGCATATCCTTTATAATGTCAAGACTCGCTTCATCAGGTGACCACGCCGGGCAGATAGGAAAGGCTGCCGCAAACATTTCCGGGTACGCCGTAATCATTTTAAGAGTCATTTTGCCGCCCATTGAGTAGCCGCCGATATAAATGCGTGACAGGTCAATGTTATCTTTGTTTGCAGCGATGAAAGCATCAATTGCAGCCCTCAGAGGATAAACGGTGTTATCCTGCCAATAATTTATCTTTTCTTCAGGTGAACGGGGAGCCAGAATAAAGGCGCCGCCTGAATAAAATCTCTGCTGAAATTCAGCACTTGTCCAGTAGCCGATGCCGTTATTTTTTATCTGTCTGCCGCTGTAAGAGCCGTCCCACATGCCGTGAAGCCACACAACAAGGGGATATTTTGTCGTGTCAGATTCCTTGACAGGTGAAAAATAGAGATAGTCAATGGTAATGCCTTCAGTTTCAGGACCCACACCCTCATTGAACTGAGTTTTCAGCACCTCAAGACCTGCCGAATAAGGCTCGGCTGCCAGGGCAGTCACACCACCGACGCCAAGAAGCATTATCAAGGCGCAAAACAGAGCTAAAGTTTTCTTCATAATAAATCCTCCTGAAAAAATTATAGGTTCATTCCAGAATCAGTTTATCACAAAAAGAAGGCTTCTGCAATAAAAACACCTTTTTTTAATAATTCTTATTTGTACGCGGAAAAATACCCTCACACAGCAGAACTTTTCCGCCAAATTATTCTGCTATTACTTTACTTTTTCAACATTTATTGCTATAATGAAATAAAAAAACTAAGGAGCTGTACCCATGAAAAAAACGTTAAAGAAAGCCCTCTCACTCATTCTTAGTCTTCTCATGCTTTTCAGCCTTGTTGCACCCGCTTCAGCAGCAAATGATGAGAAGCACGACAAAACCCCCATCATCTTTATTGCAGGCAGCAGTGTTGACATCTGTGATGCTGAAGGTAATGTCATTCCCACAGGCTTTGATGTTATCACCGACGGTGACGGCGACACTCTGACAAAAGACAAAATCATTGAAACCTTTGTGAATATTTCTCTCCCCTTCGTTCTCGAAGGTCTTCCCAAGGATAAGTGGGACACCTACGGCAAGGTTCTTTATGAAGAGCTTGCACCCATCTGGGATGAAACTCAGCTTGGCGGCGACGGCAACGCAAAATATGGCACCGGCGTATCAAAAGCTGAAATTGAAAAATGGGATAAGAATGCTGAAAAAGATCGCAAAAATGTTTCAAGCTTTTCACTCAGAACCTTTGACTTCCGTTATGACTGGCGACTTTCACCCTATGATCATGCTGAAAGACTTCATACATATATCAAGAAGATAATCAAATCAACAGGCTGCGACCAGGTTGCTCTTGTTGGCAGATGTCTTGGCGGTAATGTCATAACAGCTTACCTTGACGTATATGGCTCTGAAGGTCTTGTTAAAAAGGTTGTTTATGATGAAGTTATGTCAAACGGCTCAGTTGTTATCAATGACTTCTTCAGCGGCAAAATCAAATTCAGCGATAAGCATATTCAGGCATATCTGCTTGAAAGCGAATATTACGGCAAGTATGATGTAGGCATCGACCTTGTTGATGTTAACAACCTTCTTCTTGAGGTTGCAGAAAGACTTTTCGATCTTCTCACTCAGCTCGGCGCAGCTCAGGGAATTTACGACAGCATATACAGCCTTTATGAAAGACTTTGTGGTGCTTTCATGCCTGCTATGCTTCTTGCAACAGGCATCGGTACATGGGCAAGCTATTGGTCAAGTGTTTCAAATGAAGATTTCGATGCAGCCTTAGATCTTATTTTCGGCAAGGAAGGCACAGAAACCCGTGAAGAATATGCAGGCCTTATTGCAAAGATCACAACTATCAGAGAGCGCATCGTAATCCCCCGCACTCTTGAAGGCAAGGCAAATCTCTATAAAAAGTTTGCAGAGGACTACAAGGTAGGAATCGGCATTATCGCAGGCTACGGTCTTGTTAATCCTCCGCTGATTGAAAGTGTTGATAAAACCGGCGACATCGTTGTTGACACTGAACACGCATCCTTCGGCGCAACCACAGCAGGCATCTTTGACACATTCCCCCAGGAATACATCGACAAGCAGATAGCAGCAGGCAACGGTAAATACATATCACCTGACAAGAAGATTGACGCTTCAACATGTCTTTTCCCCGAAACCACATGGTTCATTAAGAACAAGCACCACGACACCTTCCATCAAATTGTAGAGCTTTCTGAATATTTCACTCAGTACACAAACGTTACTGCCGATTCAAACAACAGAAATATTTCCCGTTTCCTTGTCGTTGACAAAAACAACATCGAAAAAGCGGTTAATATGACCGAGGATAATATGGAAGACGGTCCCTGGCTCAAGCAGATCGAGCAGGAGCCCACTAAGGAATCCAAGCTTATGTCCTTCTTCAAATTCCTTGCCACAATGTTTGAATTCATTCTGAATATTTTCAGAGGCAAAATCGATTTCAACTTTTAAGTGAACATCATCCCCACAAATCCGAAAGGGTTTGCGGGGGCTTTTTTGTACGCGGGAAAATAAGCCGAAAAAACAAATCAGCACCCCGCCGAGGAGGTGCTGAAAGTAAGATCAGAATATTCTCATTTTCTTTGCCACAAGCTCAGAATCAACAAAAATCTTAACACTTGAAGTTCCGTCATAAATTGCTTCGACCTTGTGTCCGTTAACCTTGGCAGTGAGTGTATGTGCAAACTCTGCCAATGCCACATACTCATCATAAACACAGCCGTTGATTACAAGCTCGTTTGTGCGCTTTACACGCCTGAAAACAATATGCATACCATTTGACTCTGCTTCAACAAAAACTCGGCATTTAGTCTCTTCAGCCATTCTGAGAATGCCTGAGTTGCCTTCAACTGTGTCATCTTCACAAACAAGATCGTCATCTTCTTGAGACTCATCACAGGGTGCTTTCTTAATTTTAAAATATGTTACTATCGCAATAACAAGATAAGAAATAACCCATACGTGTATAACTATATCAAATATTGAATCCATTGAAAAGCCTGTTATCCAGAACATTGCCACTGTGTCAATCAGGAAAAAGACAAGAGCAAAAATAACTGCACCCAGCTTCTTCTTTTTGGCAAGGTACCAGCAAAGCAGATAAACGAGAAGCACAACAACTGCCACGGCAATAGTTATAGCCAGAAGCGATTTATCCTCAAACACCATATCAGGCACATCATAATAATACTCTTCGGGATACATGCCGCAGAAATACATTCCGTAATCCACTGCAAAATAGGGAATAAACGCCGAGAAGAGGAAGTATGTATCGGCGTTGACAAGAAGCAAAACGATGTTCACCGCGCTGAAAGCCACCACAAGAAGCAAGTTAGAAATGCTATTGTTATATTTTGTTTCAAGGCTGTTGGACTTTGTTTTTGTAGTTTCTTTAAATTTGTTATTGAATAATTCTGCCATTTTGTTTCTACTTTGTTTTTTATTTAATGATACAATGCACCAATTAAAATGTCAATATGAAATAATTGGAAGACATTGTTCAGTAAATAATTATACTCAATCTTTGAGTTATTGTCAATACTCAAATTCAGAGTATTGTATAGTTGTCTTGAGGTGATAACATGGACTATCTTGACAAACTCATTGCATTGAGAATAGACAATGACCTGTCACAGAAAGAAGCAGGAAAAATAATCGACAAATCACAGCAGGGCTATGACCATATAGAAAAAAGACGCGCAAAGCTTACAATAGAGGATTTCAAAAAGCTTTGTGAATATTATAAGGTCAGTGCTGATGAACTGCTTGGACTGTACTGATATAAATCAGAATCATATATAAGAACAAAACGAAAACGACCACTCTTTGAGTAGTCGTGTCTTTTTTGCGCCTCAAACAGGAGATTCCCCTGTTATGGGAAAAGTCACGAAGTGACAAAAGGGTAATGAAGAGCGAAGCGAGCCGTAACTCGAACCTGTGATACCCACGGTCAAAAACATAGTCGTGCTATTTCGCTTGGAGCGCTCATATCGCTCCTTGTTTTTTCCTGTTCAGAGGCTCACTTCATCTGCCAAAGTCGGATCGTAGCCATGTCG
>JAZNUW010000153.1:0-8463 GCA_045592465.1 Acutalibacteraceae bacterium
CTGCCGGGGGATTATTCATCAGCATCGCGCTTTGTAAAAGCTGTTTTTATAAAAGAAAAATCACCCTGCTTTGAGAGTGAAAGGGAATGTGTCAGCCACTTTTTTCATATACTCGGGGGTGTTGCTATGCCAAAGGGCTGCGTTATGACACCGAACGGTGAATATGAATATACCCGTTACAGCAGCTGCTGCAATACAGACAAGGGCATTTATTATTACACAACTTATGATAACAGTAATATTACGGCAGTGAATATGTACAGTGTGGAGCTTGACGGCAAGGAAATATATACATTTCGACTGTCGGAGTGATAAGTTGATTTTTATATTTTGCGGTGATATAATTATAAAAAAGACTTAAAGGATGTTATCGATGGAAAATTTTAAAAAAGTGTTTATAGTTATTGCTGTAGTTGTCATAGTTTTTACTGCTGTTGAAATAAAGTATCATCTGTTTCAAAGCATTACTTATCAGTTCAGCAAGGAAAGATATATTTGTTCTGTGGAAACAATGGATTATGAAAAAATGCTGACAAAAGAGCCTGTCTGCATAAAAGATGAAACCTATGACGGTGAAAGCTTTTCTGAAACCGATTTGGAGAAAGTAACAGCCTACAGAGAAATGCACAGTGAAATTTCAGAAAAATATGATTTAGATTCAGTGGCAACGGCACAGAAGGCTTTTGACAGGGTGCTTCAGGTGCTTTCTTGGCTTGCAGAAAACACATGGTATAACGGCAGTCAGATGTGGCTTCTAAAAGACGACACAAGGGACATTCTTTCTTATGCGTTTGATAAACCCTTTTACAGGGCAATAAATTGTCGTTGGAAAGCTGTTGCTTTTGCAGACTGTCTTGTTTCTGTGGGCATCAAGGCATATCCTGTGTGTATGCAGTCGGCAGATTACGGCGCTTGCCATTTCACTTGCCGCGCTTATATAAATGAATTGGATAAATGGTGCGTGTTTGATCCGTCTTTCGGCTGTTGGTTCAGCAATGAAAAGGGCGAGCCTATAGATATTCTTGAAATGAGAGAAATGTTTTTGCAAGACAAAGAGCCTGTAGTTCACGGATATAATTTTAACTCGACCGAGAGAGGTCTTGAAGCATATATGAATGGCTTTTTGAAACTTTGTATATCAAATCTCAGCACATGGCAGGATAACTCCCAGGACAAAAGAGAAAGCAAGAGCTTTTCAAAAAGAAAAGAGTTTAATGCTGAGATGCCGACATAAGAAAAGGAACACGATTTCCAATCGTGTTCCTTTTTATCTTTATTTGATTGTTGAACTTGAATTAATAACCAGGGTGCTATATAAGAACAGTACGTCCTGATTTGTAAACTCAACATAGCGAGACATCATCACAGGATTGATATATCTTGTATCAATAAGAATAATTTCACTGTAACCGCTCATAAGAAGCGGGGTGAGACTGCTGCTGAAGGAGTCTCTGAAAACCACAAGCTTCTTGTCCGCATCACCCATAGGATTGGTTATTTTTACAAGTGAAACTGCACCTGAAAGGAAGATGTCATAGTGATCCATAGCTTCGAGCTTTTCAAGGTTATATATCGGGACAGTCTTATCGGTTTCATAAATATAAACCTCAGATGATTTTATCTGCTCGTTTTCAAGATAGATAATTTCATCGGGGTTAAGGTTAAGCGCTGACTGGCCGTAATAAACGCCGTAGAAATCTCCTGCACTTTTGCTTTCATAATCGTTGACTGCTTCCATGCCTATCTGCTCACGGATATAGTTTGCAACATCAACGATGCTTTCCTGTTTCCAGTGAGTGTCGGTGGTGTAGTAGTCTGAGATTTCAAGCATATCTCTTATGTCGATGTTTGTCATATAAGAGAGTCTGTCACCAAGTACGCGGTAAAGCTCCTCATAATCCATAGCGGGATAGCCGCCCTTTTCGGCAAGGAAATAGTTCTTGTCGGGGATAGCTGAAAAATAAACCTTGCAGTCGGTATCCTTGATATAGGAGTTATATAGGTTGTCCATTCTTCCTATAAAGTGGTCAACACTTTCAGGGTTTATCTTTGAGTCAATTTTACTTGCATATCCGTCCTGAACATAAACTCCGCCGTTATCCTTTTGCTGATAAACCTTGAAAAGAATGTTGGCTTTAAGGCGTCTGAGCTCATTTCTCAAAGGGAACTGATCAGTCATATATGACACAAAGTCCTTCATGAAGCTGCCGTTCATAACGCTTTCTATTTTAATTTCAGGGAACTGCTGAAGCTTTCTTCTTTCCCATTCTGAAAGCTCATTATCGTCTTTGATAATATGCCAGAGAGAAGCACCGCCGATGAGAATGCAGAAAACAAGTATAATTGATATAAGTTTTGCTTTTTTCATTTACGGCACCTCCTTAGAATCTGAAGTATAAGAACGGGTTGAATGAGCCGTCAACAAGATATGCTGTGCATACAATAAGAATTGCTGCAACACTTACAGGCTCGAGAACTGTGCTTATCTTTGTGCCCTCGATTTTCTGACCGAGCTTTTTCACAAGAGGAGTAGCGCCGATGAATGCCATAATAAGAAGCACTGCATAAGAGCGCAGGTTATAAAGCGTATCGGCAGACCAGAGGGGAAGACCTGCAGCACCGAACATAATCTTAAGGTCTGAGAAGGCCATGGTGAAGGTGTCGGCGTTAAAGAGCACGAAGGATATGATAACGATAAACACCACATAGAAGTGCTGAAGGAATGAAGGCGCTTTTTCGAGATATTTCTTAAGGAAAAGCTTCTCTATTATAAGCAGCACGCCAAAATAAAGTCCCCAACTCATAAAGGCCCAGCCTGCGCCGTGCCAGAAGCCTGTCAGGCACCAGACCACCATAATATTGAATATCTGACGAAGAGGCTTGACTCTGTTGCCTCCAAGGGGAATGTAAACATAATCTCTGAACCATGAGCCCAGAGAAATATGCCATGTTCTCCAGAATTCGGTGATGCTCTTTGAAATATAGGGATAGTTGAAGTTTTCAAGGAAACGGAAGCCCAGAATCTTACCGATGCCTATTGCCATATCACTGTAAGCTGAGAAGTCAAAATAAATCTGCAGTGAGAATGATATAGCATACATCCAGCTGAAAAGTACCGACGGGTCACCGCTTTCACGGTAGGCTGTGCAAAGGGAGCCTAAAAGGTTGGCTATAAGCACCTTTTTGCCAAGGCCGTAAACAAAACGTCTGATGCCGAGGGCAACATTTTCCATAGAATGCTTTCTTGTGGAAAGATCTTCGGCAATGGTAGTGTATCTTACGATAGGGCCTGCAATAAGCTGGGGGAAAAGCACAACATAGGTTGCAAGATTTATCCAGCTTTTCTGTGCGGGGGTGTCGCCTCTGTAAACGTCAACAACATAGCTTAGTGCCTGAAAGGTATAAAAGCTGATACCGATAGGCAGAGCTAATTTAAGCAGGGGTATATCTGCACCGGTGAGTCCGTTTGCAGTTGTGATAAAGAAATCGGCATACTTGAATATAGCAAGAAGCCCGAGGGGCACTGCTACTGAAAGAGTCAGTAGAATTCTGCCCACCCGGGTACCCTGTTTATTCTCGATGAGCCGTCCTGCCACGTAACAGAATGTAATTGTGAAAAGCATAAGAATTGTGTATTTCGGTTCGCCCCACCAATAAAAGAGAAGGGAGAAGAAGAGAAGCACAACGTTTTTAGCCTTTCTCGGTGCTATAAGATAGCACAAAAGAGTTACGGGCAAAAATACATATAAAAACTCAATCGATGAAAAGACCATAACTTATGCTGCGATATCTCCTTCAAGAATCACTTCAGCGCCTTCGAGAGCTGAGGGAGCTGTTGCCTTGAAGTAGTCCATGATATCAGCTACGCCGTATGCTGTTACGATGAAGCTGCCGGTCTTGATAACAACGAACTTCTCGGGGAAGCCGCACATCCACTGTGCATTGTCAAGCTCAGCCTTGAAATCTTCTGCGAAAGCAGCAGCGTCTGCGCCTGCAACAAGTTTGTAAGCTGCGCCTGTGAAGCTGTTAGCGTTCATTGCGTGCATACCTGTTGCAGCGTCTTCGATGTTTGCGCTCTGAGAAGCGGGAAGCTTAGCAACACTGTTAAGTTCATCAGCGAGTGTGTAGTCATACTTAGCAGGGCCTTCGAATGACATGTTAGCTTCGTCACCACCGGCAACGGGGAACTTGTTTTCTTCAGCATAAGCAGCGAAGATGGTTGTGAGTACTTCAGTTGCATCTGTGTAAACATCAGTTACTTCGGGAGCTTTTTCGCCGCCGCAAGCTGCGAATACACCGAGAACAACTACAAGAGCAACAACAATTGCGATGATTTTTTTCATTGTAAAAATCCTCCATAAGAATAATATATTTTTGTCCGTTCGGACAGCCCTATATTTATAGCACAGCAATAATGCAAAACTTAGAATAAATTATTAATTAGTAGTGAACACAGGGGTGTATGCTATTACAGTTTTGTCATATATAGCTGAAACACAGGCTGCGTATGTTCAAATATACAAAAAAACTTTACATTTTTCTATATATATGTCAATTGACAGACGAAATTAAATATTGTATAATATAACGGCATAGGTGAGTGACTGCTCACCAAACGAAAATATTATATCAGGAGATGTAAAGATGGACACAAGATTTGCTATTTCAAATTACCCTGATGCTCAGGCTGTTACCGAAAAGCTTGATCATCTTATCAGCCTTCCCATGCACTCAATCAAACCCGATGTTCTTGCTAAGTATGAGGAAGAATATTTTGAGAAGAAGTGTAAGAAGTCAAAGGCAATGATCGCTGAAGCAAAGCAGATTATCCCCGGCGGCGTTCAGCACAACCTTGCTTTCAACTATCCGTTCCCCCTTGTTTTCACAAAGGCAGAGGGTGCAAAGCTCTATGATATCGACGGCAACGAATACTACGACTTCCTTCAGGCAGGCGGCCCCACAGTTCTCGGCTCAAATCCCAAGGTTGTCCGTGACCAGGTTATCGATCTTCTCAACACCTGCGGTCCGTCAACAGGTCTTTTCCACGAGTTCGAATATAAGCTCGCTAAGAAAATCTCAGATTCAGTTCCCACAGTAGATATGTTCCGTATGCTCGGTTCAGGTACTGAAGCTTGTATGGTAGCTTGCCGTGTTGCAAGACTTGCAACAAAGAAAAAGCACATCCTCAAGATGGGTGGCGCTTATCACGGTTGGTCAGATCAGCTCGGTTACGGCATCCGTGTTCCCGGCTCAAAGTTCACACAGGCAAGCGGTGTTCCCATGCGTCTTATGAGAGACACACAGGAATTCTTCCCCAACGATCTTAATGATCTTGAAAAGAAGCTCAGAAGAAATCAGCTCAACGGCGGCACAGCTGCTGTATTTATCGAGCCCATCGGTCCCGAAAGCGGTACACGTCCTCTTGATTTCGAATTCAACAAGGGTGTTGAAAGACTTTGCCGCAAATACGGCGCACTGCTTATCTTCGATGAGGTTGTTACAGGCTTCCGTATCGGTATGGCAGGTGCTCAGGGCTACTATGGCGTAGAGCCCGACCTCACAATCTTCGGTAAGGTTATCGCAGGCGGCTATCCCGGTGCAGGCGGTATCGGCGGTAAGAGAGAATATATGAAGTATATGGGCGCAGGTCTTGATGCAAGCGGCATGAAGATCAAGAAGGCTTTCTGCGGCGGTACAATGGCTGCTACTCCCATTTCATGTGTTGCAGGTTACTACACTCTTGAAGAAATCGATAAGCAGAACGCTTGCCAGAAGGCCGGCCTTATGGGTGACAGACTCACAGCAGGTCTTAACGCAATTATCGATAAATATAACCTTCCCTTCGTAGCATTCAACCAGGGTTCAGTCTGCCATATGGAAACAGTTGCTACAATGCACTTCTCACTTGACTGGAGCAAGCCCTGGCAGATTCCCGGTGTAATCAGCGAAACAAGCAAGCGTAAGGCTGAAATGACTCACATGGGCGCAGCTTACATGGCTGAAGGTCTTGTAACTCTTGCAGGCTCACGTCTTTACACATCAGCAGCTTATGACGAAGCAATGATCGACGACGCACTTGTTCGTTTCGAAAAGGTATTCTCAAACATCGCTGTTGTTGAATAATTAAACATAACTTTCAAGGCAGGCTGAATTTGTCTGCCTTGAATTGACCCAAACATACTATTAAATACAGAGGTGCTAAAAATGGACATCTTAGAGGCTAAAAAAATAGTTGTTGAAGCAGGTAAGCAGCTTGTTTCAACCGGTCTTATTGCCCGCACATGGGGTAATGTTAGCTGCAGAGTAAGCGACACACAGTTTGTTATTACTCCCAGCGGTAAGGCATATGAAGGTCTTACACCCGATGATATAGTGCTTGTTAATATGGCAGACCTTTCATATGAGGGCGACATTAAGCCTTCAAGTGAAAAGGGCATCCACGCACAGTGCTATCTTCACAGACCCGAAATCGGTTTTGTTATTCACACACATCAGGCCAACGCAAGTGCTCTTTCAGCCCTTGGCAGAGATATCAACGGCATCAAGGGTGAAAGCAAGGAAATCATCGGTGACCATATTCCTGTTTCATCATACGGTCTTCCCGGCACAGGCACACTCCGCAAGGGCGTTATTGCAACACTCGAGCGTTCAGACTCAAAGGCTATTATGCTCAAGTCCCACGGTGCAGTTTGTCTCGGTACTGACTATGATGATGCTTTCAAGGTAGCAAATGAAGTTGAGAAGGTATGCCAGGAATATATCGCAAGAGCATACGGCTCATTCAAGAATAAGGTTGCAACATCATTTGAAGAAATCTATGATTATGTTGCAGATGCTAAAAAGAGAGCAGAAATGCCTGCAGTGCCTGTAACAGCATATGACAGTGTTAAGATTGACGATGCAGTTATCCTTTATGATAAAGAGGGCAACACTGCTGCAGTTGTTGGTCTTTGCCCCTGCTGTGATGAGCTTATCAAGGGTGACAAGTACCCCTCAGAGGCAGACATGCATAAGGCAATTTATAATAAGCGCGATGACATCAATGCAATCATCCACTCAAAGGAGCCTGCAATTGTTGCCACATCAAAAATCGGCAAGACAGTCAAGCCTTATCTTGACGACTTTGCACAGATAGTGGGCATCAGTGTAAGATGCGCTGAGTTTGACCCCAACGACACTCTCAGAACATCAAAGAAGGTTGCAAAGGCTATTGGCGGCAAGACAAGAAACGCAGCTTTCCTCAGAGACAACGGTGCAATCTGCTGCGGCCCCAACAAGGAAGAGGCTGAGGCAACTGAGATGGTTATGGAAAAGAACTGCAAGGCAGGCCTTTGCGGTGTGCTCTTTGGCGGTGCAAAGAATCTTGGTGCAGTTGACTGTCTGCTTATGAATGTGGTTTACAGACTCAAGTATTCAAAGCAGAAATAATCATCAGCGCGTTTTTGATTCTTTTTGCGCGCCAGCAAAAAGAATGCCTGTCCGGCGAGGACGATGATAAATGCAAAGTGCAAAATGCAAAATTGCGGGTCGCTTCGCTCCGAATGTATCCGCTTGAGTTTGAATAAAAAACAAATCTTCTCCCGCCGAGGGTAAACAGAAAAATTAAGGAGGCTCATAGCGAGTCTCCTTTTTGTTATATCAGTATCGCTCGCCGCGGGGCATTACTTTCTTGAAAGAAAGTAATCAAAGAACTTTACTGCTTCTTTTTGAATATATATCCTCGTTTAGCTTTGATGCTGCAGAGAATGAGAATAGCCAATACTATCCATATGCCCCAAGCCCAAAGTAAATGCAGGAGATAACCCTCGGTGTAAATTATGGGATCAAAAATCATTAAGGGATGTATCGCTGTGCAGAAGGGCAGAGCTATCATAGAAAGACTATAGACAATCCACGAAACAATCAGCCAAGGGTGCTTCACATCACAGGCAAATAATATACCCAACAATACAAGTCCGCCTGTGAAGATGATATACAGCCAACCTCCTAATAGGGCTAACCATGCGGAAAGTATTCCGCCTATAACCGCAAGAACAATGCCCACATATTTACGCACTATTTTTTCGTTATACTTTGAAGTGTTTTCGCTGTCAGGGTCTTTTACATATATATAAACCGGGTCGGGCTCCACTATAGTTATGCCTTTTAATATATAGTCAGTGGATACGCCGAAAATTTCGCTGAGCTGCAGAAGCTTTTCAGCTTCAGGCAGGCACATATTGTTTTCCCATTTAGATATTGTCTGTCTTGATACGTCCAGTCTGTCTGCAAGGTCACCCTGAGACATATTGTTTCTGTTTCTCAGATCATAAATTCTTTCGCCGAAGTTTGTCATTTCTTTCAGCTCCTTTCTTTGCTTAAAGCATAGCATAAAGGGGCTGCTTTGTCTATCAATGTTGGTTTAAAATTTAGCAACTTCAGGTTGCATGGGCAAAAACATATGAATAACAACGCATTTTTGGT
>JAZNUW010000154.1:0-4474 GCA_045592465.1 Acutalibacteraceae bacterium
ATGAAAAAGCTGAGAATGGACTGCCACGATATGGCTACGGGATATTTCGGGCTTTTCAGCAGTTATTCTTCAGATGCCGACTATGCTTTATACGGTCATTCTGATCAGAATATACTCATTCACAGAGGTAATGCCTTCGGCTCATATTATGACCCTTATGTTCTTGGTGAAAGTGTGAGACTTCGTCACAGTGACATCAATATGTCAGGTTCAATTGACCCCAATGATGTGCCTATCTATGACTATAATCTCACATTCAATGAAGCTCTTTCAGGTGACAAGGCAGTTGAAAGACTGAAGGAATTATCTGACAATTTTGCCGATGAAAAGCACATGCTGGAAGATAACGACTTATATCTTATAAATGTCGCTGTCAGCTATAACAGCGGAAGTGATATAAAAGACTATCTGCCTGTTGCAGCATTCCCTGCTGCGGTAAACAATAACGGTGAGCTGATAAATGCCGAATGCAGATTTAATCTGAAATCATATACCAACGAAACTGAAAACGGCAAAGCAAGCAACTGGTATCCTATTCTCGTGCCGAAGGGTCAGGACTTTAAAGCGGCCTTTGTTATCGGCAGCATTTTTGAAGCACCCGGGCCCACGGAAATGGTTTATTATGACATAACCACAAATGAAAGAAAGCCGGTTATATCCGAATCGTCATTAAATTTATATCAGGATAAAATTACCTTTGACATTGACAATGACAATGTTAAAGAAAACTGCTATATTACAGCAGGCCCGACTTCGGGCATATTCACCTTCTGCCTTGTCGCATTTCATAACGGTCAGCTTGAATATTTCAATATATTTGCACCTGATGAAGATCAGAATTTAAGCTTTAAGATAAATGAATACACCGATAAGCTTCAGATAATAGGTGATCCTCAGTCTGAAACTGCAGCATCTTATGTGTATACATACCATATCAGTATCAATCACTCAGATGTTGACGGTGACAATATTATGCTTAATGACCTGAAATATTGGGGAGAGCAAGGTATAGAATCCCCTTGGGCTGATTTTACCCGTGAGCTTCAGCAGATGGAATATATCGACGAGCTTCGCGGCAGATATCCCCAATATTTTGATTTGCCCACTGATGACGGACTTGCTCTTTATGTCTGGCAGATGAGTGAAAACAATTTTCAGTGCGCTCTCGTCAGCGGAAAAGATGCAGATTTGCCCGATAAAGTTATTTATGGCAACGAAAGCGTCAGTGCGCATATTATGAAATATATTCTTGAAAGTTATGACCTTCCTGATGAAGAAATAGTTATCAAACCTGCTGCAGCTGCTCACTCTGATTATTATTATGTAATTGACAGTGAATATCAGCAGAGAATCAATGCCTTATTCGGCAGATAATATTAAAAGAACAGTACCTTTTAACGGTACTGTTCTTGTGCTTTATTCAGTTAACTCAGCTGTCCACTCAAAGATGAATGTTTCGCCTTTTGTGAGAGCATTGATAGCGTCCTTCTGTGAGAAGTCTGCTTTCTTTTCCGTTGAATCGTTCACGCCGTACCAGGGCTCAATGCACACATAAGGTGCGCCGGGCTTAGCCCATATTCCGAGATAAGGTGCACCGCCGAAGGTGAACTTTATTTTTCTTTGGTTGCTGTCACTGTGAAGAGTTACATATTCAGACCTGAAATCACTGAGAATGAGGGCATCCTCTTTAAAAATATCCTCAGTTATTGTGACTGTGTTTTCATTTTGGTCTATAGGGAATCTTCCGGGCAGACGAAGTGAGTGAACAAGGTCGATTTTTTCTGTTAAAAGCTTTTCGTTTTCACTGAAGGTGAGCTTGTCACCGATTTCACAGTTAAAGGCAGGATGTGCACCGAGTGAGAAGTACATAGTGCTGTCATTTTTATTAATGACCTTGTGGCAGACCTTAAGTGTTCTGCCCTGAAGAGTATAAGAAACAATCAGCTCAAAGCAGAAAGGGTACATAGCGAGAGTTTTTTCGTTATGGGTGAGTCTGAATGACATTGATGTGCCCTCACTGCCGATATATTCCCACTCGTTTCTTCTTGCAAAGCCGTGCTTCTCCAGAGTGTATTCTTTGCCGTCAAGGGTATATTTATCGTCAATAAGTCTGCCGATTATTGGAAAGAGAATGGGTGCCTGACCCGACCAGATATCCGGGTTTCCCTGCCACATAAATTCATAGCCGGTTTCCTTTGAAACGATGCTTGTTATTTCACAGCCGAAGCTTTTTACACCTAAGGTGAGATATTCGTTTTCAATATAGTGAATCATAATAAAAATCTCCTTTCTTTTGTTATAATAATACACCAATAAATCCGTCTTGACAAGGATATTCTTAATATAAAATTAACTTATAAAATGTTGCCTAAAAAAGACAGATGTTTTTTATATATTTCAGCAATTGAAAAAAGACAATGGCAGATGTTATACTTAAATTTATAAATTCAAAGGAGATTTCAGAATGGAAAATAACTTAAAAAACCTCGAAGCTGACAAAACCAAGTTTGTCAGCAAAAAGGAATTTGCCTTTTACCTTTTAGGCGTGTTCTTTTACACAACAATGACAGGTATGGTAGGCGGAAACAGAAACGCATATCTTGTTAACGTTTTAAGACTGCCTGAAGAACAAACCTCACTCTTCAACATTCTCACAGCCGTTATTCCCTTTGTGCTCAATTTCTTTATCGTTATGTATATTGACGGCAGAAAGATGGGCAAGGGCGGCAAGTTCAGACCTATTACCATGCTGGTGGCAGCGCCTATGGCAATAGTTCTTATGCTTTCATTCTGGGCACCCAAAGGCCTTTCAGGTGCAGTGCTTCTTATTTATGTTGTTACTCTTTCTGTACTCTGGGCAGTTTTCTGCACATTTGGTAATTCCATAAATATGGTTGCAAATGTTATGACACCCAATCTTAAGGAACGCGATCAGGTGCTTTCCTTCCGTTCAATTTCAAGTGCAGTGGGTAACTCTGCACCGGTTGTTATTGTTCTTGTTGTCGGCCTTATCTGGAACAAAGATAACACAGTGCTTATCGATGCCGTTACAGGCACAAGCATACGCAGTGTTGAGGGCCTGCAGTACATAATCTCGGCAGGTCTTTGCGGTGTTGTAGGTGTTATAACAGTTTTATTCGGCATGAAGCTTGTTCGCGAAAGAACCGTCTACACAACAGAAAAGAAAAATCCTTTAATCGGCTTCATTGATATTATCAAGAATAAATACGCATGGACAATTATTCTTTCTGAATTTTTAAAGAGCTTCAGAGGCATTTCAACTTATATGGAAGCATTTATTGCTGCAGCTGTTCTCGGTGATATTTCAAAGAAGATTCTCTTTGTTCTGCCCGTCGGCATCGGCACAGCAGTCGGTATGCTTGTAATCAACTTCCTGCTTAAAAAGTTTGATGCAAGACAGCTTTATATCGCCAGCGGTATATATTCACTCTGTGCAAACTGCATCGCCTTCGGTGTAGGCTACACTTACTTTAAAACAGGCACAGCAATTCTTCAGGTAATATTCATAGTGTTCCTGTTCCTTATCGGTATTCAGTTCGGTGCATCAAATCTTCTGCCCTCAATGTTCCAGGCCGATGTTCTTGAGGACATTGAAGTTAAAACAGGCAAACGTTTTGATGCTTCCTTCCCCTTTGTTATCGGCATAGGCACTCTTATCAGCGGCACAATTGCAAGTGCTCTTGCACCTATACTTCTTTACGGCGACAATTCAATTATCGGCTATATCCAGCCGACGGATCTTGTGCCTAACCCTGTGCAGAGCTTCGACACAAAGGTAACACTTCTCTTCTTCTACACAATTGTTCACGGCATTATGATGCTTCTTGCCGGTGTCCCCTTCATATTCTATAAATTAACAGGTAAAACAAAGGAAGAAATACACGAAAGAGTTCTCGAGCTTCGCGAAAAGAACAACGCTTAAGGAGCAGCCTATGAACATTTATGCAAATAATGGTGTTTTCGTTCTTGAAACACAAAACACACACTATGCCATGGCAGTTGACTGCACAGGCGTTATAAATCACCTTCATTGGGGCAGACCCTGCAAGACAGAAGATTATGTTTCTCTTTATTCACCCTGGGAAAAGAACTCAAATCACTCTGCAAGAGACTGCTGCAAAACCGAATATCTTCCTTACGGCGGCACCGTTTACCGTCCTGTTGCTCTTGTGGCAAAGTACCCTGACGCTTGCCGTGAGGCTGTGCTGACATATAAGGATTATAAAATAACTCAGGGCACAGATTTTTCACTGCTGGAAATCACCACCACTGACTCTGCCTATAATCTCGATGTCGTGCTTTGCTACAAGCTCAGAGAAAACACAGATATCATCGAAAGATACGCAGTAATCAGAAACAATTCCGAGGGTATGATTATTCTTGATAAAATTGCTTCAGGTGAGTTTAATCTGCCTTCAAAAAGGCCTTATCTTTCAACCAACACAAACGGCTC
>JAZNUW010000155.1:0-7814 GCA_045592465.1 Acutalibacteraceae bacterium
AAAACTGGTCAGATATCGTTGCTTTCTTCGATAAGCTCTATGCAATCATCATCGAACTCATTGGCTAATTTTTATCTACTGTTTTAAAATTTGAAATTTTAAAATTGGGGAGCTACCGTAAGGTGGCTCTTCTTTTTTATACCGAAGATAAAGGGATATAAGTCAAGTGGGGGAAGTTTTATCAGTTCGGTTGCTTTTTATGGAATATAAAAGTTTTACTGTCCTGCCGGACAGGCCTTACTTTTGTCCTGTGCGACAAAAGTAAGCAAAAGCGCACCTTGTGCCGTCGGTCCGAAAGAGCTAAAAATTACCGCTTTAGTCAGTTGGCAGACTTTCTTTTCTACCCTTTCTGCTCACCCTTTATGAAATAGCAGGTTTTATCTTATCGGTAATTTTTAGATTTCTGCTTTCATCTCTAAGGGAAATGTTCTCCCATTTCTCTGCTTTAAGGCAATTGTATCTCTATTTTTACCGCTGTCTTTTACTGTTTTACAGAGTCGCTTCTCGTCTAATGCAATCGGTACTGCTTTACCAACTTTTATTCCGACAGTCGACAGCCGCTCGTCTGATGCTTCGGTTGGTTTTTTTCGGGGTGGGTCTGATGCTGACGATGAGGGGAGTTTGTGCAAAAGGGGTGGCGGCTCCATTAAATCGCGGTGCGATTTACGGCGACACGTCGCCGAACCGAACATCGTTCGGTTATGGAGCCGCACCATCGTGAGCTGCTTTTGGGGGAAGGTTTAATTTTTTGCTGTGGGACGGTGGGCCTCTCTGATGGATTGCTTTTTGCTACAGCCATTTCATTTATGGCTACAATCCGTTAAAAAGAAAATGTTCAATCTTATTTTTCAAGAATTCGCCCGTTTTTTAGGCGTATATACTCAACTCTATGCCGCATAGGTTGCTTTTCACCGTTGACGGATATAAAATAGCAGTATAAGGAGTGATAGAAATGGATATAAACAAAATAGGTTCTTTCATAAAGGAACTGAGAAATTCCCAAAATATGACACAAAAAGATTTAGCTGAAAAAATAAACTGCACCGATAAAGCCATATCACGCTGGGAAACGGGCAGGGGAGTGCCTGAAGTGTCGCTGCTGATGCCGCTGTCAAAGGCTCTTGGCATTTCGGTCAATGAACTGCTTATGGGAGAAAGATATACTCCTGAAGCAGGAGAACAGAAGAACGGCGTGCAGAAAAAAATAACAGTGCCTGAAATAATAAGCAAAACCGACGAAACTATAGTCAGTGTTATTATGGAAAAAGATAAAGAAATAAAGAAACAGAATAAAAGCAAATGGCTGTTTATGATTCTTTGCTGTTTTCAGGTGCTTATTTTCTTTGTTATACCCTCTCTCTGGCAAATGCATAAGGGTTGGGATGCTGCAGAGTTTATAGTGCTTGCGTCTATGATAAATGCTTTTCTTGTTGGATTGACAGGAGACAAAATCAAGTGGAGCTTCCCGTTCTTCGGTACTCTTATTGTGCTTTCGGCAATAATATTCGGAGACGGAGAAGAAATGCTGGGTCTGGCCTTTTCTCTTTGGTTTGCCATTGGCGCGGCACTGATAATGGCAGTGAGCTCGGTTATAAGATTTACAGTTATAATGATAAATAAAAAAACAAAATAAAAATTGCGGGCAGCTACTCACCTTTTCGGCAGAGTACGCCCGCAATTCCTAATTTATAATTCCTGATTCATAATTGAATCAGCCGACAATAACAGTACCGTCCATCTTGATTTCAACCTTCATGCCGTCCTGAACATAGTCAAGGAATTCCTGGCCGAGATTGTCAATAGCTGTGATGGTGTCGTTTGTCCAGACGTCAGCAAGAATAACACCTGCAGCTGCAAGGGAGTCGATAGGCTCTGAGAAAAGCATTGCTCTGGGATGAATCTTGAGAGCTGTTGCAGTGTAAATAACCATACCGCCTGTGGTTGAACCGATTGTCTGAGGCAGGCAGAGAGCCTTGCCTGTGATGTTCTTGCCAAAGAGGTCTGAGTTGTTCTGGTCAGAAACGATGGTTTCCTTTTTCTTTGCAAGAGCACTCTTCTGGAATGATGCAAGTGTGTTGAAGCCCTGACGGGAAACAACTGCTTCTACTGTGCATTCGCCTGCGATAACGGGGCGACCTTTAAATTCTTTTGCCATGACTTAGATATCCCCCTTTACTGCGATTTCACAGATTTCATCGTCTGTGTAATATCTTGAAGTTGTGTATGTACGAAGCTTGTTTGAGTTTGTGAGAACGTTCTTCTTGCCGCAAAGAGGATTGTTCATATACATAAGAGGACAGATGCTTGTCAGGTGAATACCCATCTTAACGAGCTTGTCATAATGAGCCTTATCCTTAGCCTTGAAGTCTTCGAGAACGTCGGGAGCTGTTGTCATGATTGTGTTCATGCCAACCTTTGACTTGCCCTGCTTTTTAAGCTCTGCTTCAAACTTTTCAGTCCACTCGCCAAGCTGAGCAAATGTCAGGTGAGGACAGCCGATGAAGCAGCGGTCAGGCTTGCCACTCGGATCCTTCCACATAACGGGATAGGAAGCCTTGACTCTTTCGAGCTCTGCATCGTCAATAACATAAACCTTAGCATCTTTGTTGATGATATCTTCACCGAATTCAACTGCTTCGGGAGTGAGGTTTTCAACGTGATAAAGACCAACAGCACCGTTTGAAGCTGTGGCAGCACCCATATCCTTGAGATATGACTTTGTTGCATCGTCAAGAGTTGTGCCGATGAACTTGTCAAGGCCTCTGATGAAGGGTACGTCTTCCATAACCTTAAGACCGATAGCTGAGCCGAGAACCTGAGCCTCGGGCTTCTTGCTTGTCTTGACTTCGATAATCCACTTAGCCTTTCTGCCTTCGTCTGTGAGAAGGTCAAATTCGGGTACCTTGCCAAGAATCATACCGAAGAGCTCGATGATACCTGAGTTACGGTTACATCTTGCGCCGATAACTGAGTTAGCATAAACAACAGCTGATGATTCAGCCCATGAAAGGATGTCGCCCTTCTTGGGTGTGTTGCCAACCTCGTCAAGATAGCAAGCGCAGGTGAAAGCATTCTTGTCTTTAAGACCGAGCTTTCTGAGCTGAGCCTCATATCTTGCCTGCTCACCGTAAAGAATCTTTGAGAAGATAAGCTTTTCGATGGGGTTGCATTTTACGTTTGCATAGTCGATGGGACGGGGGTCAACGGTGAAGGGAGCCTTTGCCTTAAGACCTGCATCGATAAGCTCCTGAGTGATGTTGAAAACAGGACTCATAATGGAAATACCGAAGCTTGTTACAAGGTGACCGGGAGCAGTAACCTCAACGAAGCGCTTTGCACCGAAGGTTTCACCGTAGAGAATAAGGGTTTTGATAACCTTTGCCATTGTTTCGCCCTGAGAGCCGTTTAATATGGCTTCTTCTTCAGGGGTAAGAATCATTTTATATTCCATGGGGATTACTCCTTTCTTAATTTATATCTTCATAGCTATATCCCATGCGCCCCAGATAACTGTTCTGAGATTGCCCACAGCCTTAGCGTCACCGATAATGTGAACATGCTTTGACTTTTCAGCAATGGGAGCAGGATTATAGCCGACTGACATAATAACTGAATCAGCGTCAATCTTGAATTCCTTGCCGTCCTTGTCCTTGACAATTACGCCGCCGTCAACGATTTCTTTAAGGCCTGTTTCAAGATGTACGGGTACCTTGTTGGTCTTGAAGCAATCGCGAAGGAATGATGTGTTAGCAAGACAGATGCCCTTTGTTGTGATAAGGTCATCCTGCATTTCAACGATAACAGGCTTCTTGCCCTGAAGGAAGAGGTCGTATGCGATTTCGCAGCCTGTGAGACCGCCGCCGATGATAACAACGTTTTCGCCGACTTCCTTGTTGCCAAGAAGATAGTCAACAGCTTCAATAGCTGTGTCTGCACCCTTAACGGGAATTCTCTTTGCAGTGGCACCTGTTGCGATGATAACCTCGTCAGCGCCGAGAGCATTGATGTCTTTGACCTCAGTGTTCATCTTAACCTCGATGGGAAGCTTTGAAACCTCGCGGATGTACCACTTGATAAGATCTCTGTCCTTTTCCTTGAATGAGGGAGCAGCTGCTGCGATGAATACGCCGCCGAGCTTGTCACTCTTTTCATAGATAGTAACCTTGTGACCGCGCTTAGCAAGAAGGATAGCAGCTTCCATACCGCCGATGCCGCCGCCGACAACAGCAACCTTCTTCTGCTTCTTGGCGGGAACAACCTTATATTTCTTGCTCTGCATTGTCAGGGGGTTGATAGCGCAACGTGCAAGACCCATTGTGTCGGGAAGGTCCTGAGTGTTGTAGTGGCCCTTTGATGATGAGAAGTTGAAGCAACCGCTGTGACAGCATATGCAGGGCTTGATATCCTCAAGACGGTCTTCAATAATCTTTGTGATCCATTCGGGGTCTGCAAGGAACTGACGTGCAACACCTACGCCGTCAATTTTGCCTGCTGCAATAGCTTCGGCACCTGCGTCGGGCTCCATACGGCCTGCACAGACAACGGGGATGTCAACAAACTTTTTAATATGTGCAACATCGTCAAGGTTGCAGTTCTGAGGCATATACATGGGAGGATGTGCCCAGTACCATGAGTCATATGTACCGTTATCGGCGTTGAGCATATCGTAACCTGCATCCTGAAGATACTTGGCAGCTCTTTCGCTTTCTTCCATGTTACGGCCGACTTCCTTATAGTCTTCACCGGGCATAGCGCCTTCGCGGAAGCCCTTCATCTTTGACTCAACTGAGTAACGAAGTGATACGGGATAATCCTGACCGCAGCTTTCCTTGATAGCCTTAACGATTTCAGCTGCAAAACGGTAGCGGTTTTCAAAGCTGCCGCCGTATTCGTCAGTACGTTTATTGAAGAATTCAATTGAGAACTGGTCAAGGAGATAGCCTTCGTGAACAGCGTGAACTTCAACACCGTCAACGCCTGCTTCCTTACAGAGCTTGGCTGTTTTTGCAAAAGCCTCGATGATTTCATGAATCTGCTCTTTTGTCATTTCGGGGCAGATGATGTCGGGAGCCCAACGTGCAGGCTGTGCACTGGGTGATGCAAGCTCGTGACTTGTGTCGATAATGGGCTTGATGATAGCACGGGTAATCTTGTTTTTGTGAAGGGGTCCTATAAGCTCGGTGATAGCCCATGAACGACCCATACCTGCGGTGAGCTGAACGAAAAGCTTTGCGCCTGTCTTGTGAATTTCATCCATAAACACCTTGAGTTCTTCAAACATCTTGGGGTTCTGCCAGAGCCATTTGCCCCAGAAGGTGTCACGAAGAGGAGCGATACCGGGGATGATAAGACCTACGTTGTTCTGAGCGCGCTCGAGGAAGAGCTTTGCAGCTTCCTTATCAAAACCACAGCCGGTAAGTTCAAACCAGCCGAAAAGTGAAGTGCCGCCCATGGGACACATAACAATACGGTTTTTAATTTCCACATTGCCGATTTTCCAGGGGGTAAACAGCGCCTCGTACTTAGGGTCGAGTTTTTCCATGTTTGCCATTGAAATATCTCCTTTAAAAGTATTTTTTATTCCTTTTGAGCAAAATTAATAAATATATATTTATTAAATGCCCGAATACAATAATATTAGCAGAAATTTATCATGCTGTCAACATAAAAATATAAGCTGAAACTTTTAGTTTGCGCGGCGGCTACACAAAAAATCGCACAGCGATTTTCGGGCGACTTGCGGTCGCTTGCCGGACGCAGTCCGGCAGTGGAGCCGCCGCAACCAGCCCCGGGCATCCGATTAAAAATTTGGAAAAATATTTTCTTTCCTCTTGCAATTACCGACCATAATGGTGTAAACTATAATCTGAATAAGAAAGGATGTGACTATATGAAGAAAATTATTGCTGTTTCCGATATGCATTGCGGAAACTGTTCAAAGGCAGTTGCAAACGCACTGAGTGCAGTTGCAGGCGTTTCAAAGGCAAAGGCAGACCACGAAAAGGGTATAGCTGTAGCAACAATGAAAACAGATGTTGACGATAAGCTCCTTATTGAAGCAATTGAAAACGCAGGCTTCACTCCCGGAGAGATAACAATCAAGGAAGGCATTTTCGGCTGATTCTGTAACTGTAAAGAAAATGAAATAAAGGAGAAAATATTATGGCAAAACAAAAGAAAGAAAAGCCCGTGAATAATCATCCGAACAAAATCGGCATAAAAGAAGCGGCAGGCTACACTATTGCCGAAGCAGGTAATATGTTTAACCTGACATATATTTCATCTTTCCTGAAGGTGTTCCTGACAGACGTTATCGGCATTTCTGCAGGCAAGGCAGGCACAATGTTTATGGTAACACGTATCTGGGACTGCATCAACGACCCTATCTGGGGTGCTATGGTTGCAAAAAGAGCACCGAGCAAAAACGGCAAATTCCGTCCTTATCTCAAATGGGTTGCATTTCCTCTTGCACTGTCAACACTTCTGTGCTTTGCACCCTATCATAAGCTTGGCCTGAGTGAAGGCTTACTTCTTGCCCTTGCATACATCACCTACACCTTCTACGGTATGATGTATACCGGTATGAACATTCCCTTCGGCTCACTTGCATCAGTTATCACAGATGACCCCAGCGGCAGAAGCCTTCTTTCGACCTTCCGCAGCATCGGTTCAGGCATCGGCGGTGCAGTTGTTCTTTTTGTTGCACCCATGTTCATTTACAACAACGTTATAATTGACGGCAAGGAAGTTCAGCAGGCAGACGGCAACAAAATGTTTATTTTCGGCATCGCTATGGCCGTACTTTCCCTCGTGTTCTATCTTTGGGGCTTCAAGTCAACCAAGGAAAGAGTACCTTCAGAGGCAGAGCCTAAAATTGACTTCAAGGCAACCTACATCGGTCTTCTCAAGTCAAGACCCTTCGTTACTGTTGCTCTGGCAGGTGTACTCATCAGTGGTCAGCTTCAGTTCGGCTCATTCAACGCATACCTTTATAAAAACTATTTTGAGAATACAAGCCTCAGCCTTCTCGGCACAGTCTGTACATATCTTCCCACAGTTATTCTAATTCCCTTTATCGGCAAGCTTTCAGCAAAATACGGCAAAAAAGAGCTTTGCGGCAAGGCAACTATAGTTTCGGCAATTTCAGCAGTTGCTATTGCAATTGTTGCAAATAATCAGTCCATTCTTGACATGATAGATCCTGTCAACGGCAGACTTCCCTGGCCGATTTTCATGATAGCTCTCTTTGTTATCGGTATGGGCTACACCTTCGTAAGCCTTACCTGCTGGGCAGTTGTTATGGACGTTATCGATTATCAGGAGTACACAACAGGTATAAGAAACGAAAGTGCTGTTTATGCCGTATACACCTTCTCACGCAAATTCGGTCAGACAATTGCCGACACACTGGGCCTTTATCTTCTTCAGTGGGCAAGATATGACAAGGATGTTGCAGGCATCGGCTTTATCACAGCCAACGACACAAGTAAAAAGATTATGTTCATCTGCACAATTATTCCTGCAGTTGTTTACACAGGCGTCTGGATTCTCATGAGATTCGGCTATCCTCTGACAAAGGAAAAGCTTGAGCCCATTTATACATTCATTCGTGAAAAGCGCGAGGCTGCAGAAGCAGAAGCCTAACGAAAAGCCACCTTCGGGTGGCTTTTTTAAATGCAAAATGCAAAGTGTAAAATGCAAAATTGTGGTCGCGGGGAAATGCCGTGCAAGCTTTCCGTCCGCTGCCGCAAATCGGATTCACTGAAACGGTGGAGTCTGTCGATTATAAGCGGAGGTAAGTTTTATTTTTAAGG
>JAZNUW010000156.1:0-2596 GCA_045592465.1 Acutalibacteraceae bacterium
AACTATTGGCAAGGGTATATCAGTTTTACCTTATGGCGCTTTCAGTAATTGCCATTCACTGAAAAAGGTTACATTGCCTGAAACAATAACTCAATTCGGTACCAAAAAAGACAAATACTACGGTGTAGAATATGATACAAATATTGGTGCTCAGTTTTCTTTATGCACAAGTCTTGAAGAAATTGTTTTACCTTCAAAGCTTGAATATATTCCTGCATCAACCTTTTCAAATTGCAGATCATTGAAAACCATTTTCATACCTGATGGTGTCAAGGATTTTCTTCCGGCTTTAAGAATTGTATCGGGAAACAGCATAACAGAAATAACAGTTAAAAATATTTACAGCTATGCCTTCGATGAATGCGATTCGCTTGAAAGTATAGTTTTGCCTGAGAATCTGAGAAGCATTCCCTCAAGAACCTTCTTTAGCTGTGACAATCTCACAGAAGTTTATATTCCCGGCAGTGTAACCGAAATCAGTGAGGAAGCCTTCAAGAACTGTGCTAAGCTTGAAAGTGTGATTATAGGTACTGACAGACAGGTAAAGCCTCTTGCAATGCGTCTTGGCTTATTCCCCGTAGCGCAGGCGGCTGATGAAACAGCACTGAATATTGGTCAGGGCGCTTTTGAAAACTGCTCGTCACTTGTCTTTGTTTCAATTGATAAGAGCCTGACATCAATTGCTGAAAACGCCTTCAACGAATGTGGCGAAATCACGGATATCTTCTATAATGGCAGTGAAGAGGAATGGAATAAAATCACCATCGGTGCAAATAACGACGATATTTTAGCAGCAAGAAAGCACTTCAACACCGAATCACAATATGCGCATCCATTTGACAGTGAAACGGTTTATGCGCCAACCTGCACACTTGACGGTCTGCTGAACTGCAGCTGCAGCTGTGGATATAAGTTTGAGGTTGTAGTTAAAGCTAAGGGCCACAATCTTAAGGGTGCAAACGAAAAAATAACAAAGGAGCCAACCTGTTATGAAGAGGGTGAAAAGACCTTCTATTGCTCAGATTG
Source organism: Acutalibacteraceae bacterium (assembly GCA_045592465.1). Lineage (GTDB taxonomy): Bacteria > Bacillota > Clostridia > Oscillospirales > Acutalibacteraceae > UBA6857. Next base: position 1,027 of record JAZNUW010000156.1, read on the forward strand.
CCGTATGGTTGCTGAGGTGTGGGTGATTGATAAGCTTGAGCATAACCTTGTCAGAGATTTCTTCCCCGGCTCAATGGAGAGAAGCGGCATAGACATAACAAGCTGCACAAACTGCAACACCGTTATTTCCAGAAAGGTGATTCCTCAGATTACAGATATCAAGGTCTGGAACGGAAAGCCTTGCAGTGAAAAAGGAGAACAGCCTGCAATTGTTCCTGTCAGCAAGGCAATTGATATAAGCGAAGATAACTACACTGTCAAATACAGCGGTGACGGAAAGACAGCAGGTGAATTTAAAGCAACCATAACCTTTAAGGGTGAATACGAGGGTGAAACCACCGTCAGATATGAGATTCTTCCCGGTGTTGCAGAAAACCTGAAAGCGACACCTTCACAAAACAGTGTTAAGCTCTCGTGGGATAAGGTTTTCGGTGCTTACGGCTACAGAGTGTATAAGTATAACGAAAAAACTAAGAAGTACGATGTTGTAACAAAGCTCACGACAAAAACAAGTTACACCGTTAAAAAGCTTGATGCGGGTACCTTATATAAATTTAAGGTGCAGGCTTATGGCAAATCAGATTTAGGTGCAGTGCTGTCAACAGGTTCAGCTTTTGTTGAAGTCAGAACAAAAATGCAGGCTCCTGCAATCAACTCTCTGGTTTCTTCGTCAAAAGGCAAGGCTGTTATTAAGTGGAACAACATAAACGGTGAAACCGGCTATCAGGTTTATTATTCCACAAGCAAAAACGGCACATATAAAAAATATAAGAGTTACACTGACGGCAAGTGCAGTGCAACTGTTTCAGGTCTTAAGAGTGGAAAAACCTATTATTTCAAGGTCAGAGCATATTATAAACAAAGTGGAAAATCAACCGTTTACAGTGGCTTTGGCAGTGTCAGGAGCATAAAAATCAAATAAAAATTAACCTGCAGGCATCCTTCTTTCGGATGCCTGTTTATTTTGGGGATTATTCACTTGACAACAGTTCTGTGTTGGTATAAAATTATATGGATATATTTGCTATGTTAAAGGAGAAAAACTATGAGTTTTGCAGCCGGTTACGGAAAAACCAATGTGGATTTGTTGTTTGCTGATATGCCACGTCTGCCTCTGGAGGGTGAGGAAATTTTTACCGACAAATTTTCTCTTTGTCTTGGCGGAGGTGTGCCGGGTTCAATGGTAACGCTGTCACGTCTTGGCGTTGAGGTTAAAAACGTGACAGAGCTTTCAGATGATATGTTTTCAAATTTTGCTCTTTCTGAGTTCAAAAAAGCAGGCTGTGAGCCTATCAACGTTTATGAAGGCAGCAAGGTTGCAGTTAATATCACTGCAGCGGCAATAACAAAAAATGACCGTACCTTCTGGTCATACGGCAACAGTGAAAATGAAGTGGATGAAAATAAAGTCTATGAGGCTCTTAGCGGGGCAAAGGCAGCAGCAATGCATGAGGGCTTCCCTGATGTTTATCGCAAGCTCAAGGCTGAAGGCACAGTAATTATTCTTGACACAGGCTTTATTGAAGGTATGAGCCTTGAAAGCTTTGAAAAGCACCTTGAAATTGCCGAC
>JAZNUW010000157.1:0-6395 GCA_045592465.1 Acutalibacteraceae bacterium
AATTAAATTTATATAGGAGTTGAAAGAAATGATTATTTATAAAGAAACTGAAGTGAAAAATCCGCTTTGTATTGTTAAGCTAAACAACGGTGTAATGTTATATGTATATGAAAATCACGTTGAAAGCAGCGACGGAAAAAATTATGAATGTGTTGAGGAAGAGGTGGCAGATGGTGAGTATAAAATCATAGGATGGTGTCAGGTGTAAATATATCTATGGGGGTCAACACGGGGGTCAGAAGTGCCGTGAAGCCTTATAAAATCTAATGGTTATGGTTTTCTCCAAAACCGCGTGCCGAGGGTTCGAGCCCTTCTGCCCCTGCCAAAAGGAACATCACTTTTAGTGGTGTTCTTATTTTTTTATAAAGCACAAACTGAACCCGAGACACGCGGAGCGTGTCGGGCATCGTCACCGAAGCGCTTCCTGCGGAAGAGGAAGCGAGGTGAGGATGGCACAGCGGTCAAAGTTTCTGTGCCGCTCCAAGGCGCAAAGAAACTTTGGGCACCGCAAGAGGGAAACGGAGTTTTTCGAGCCCTTCTGCCCCTGCCAAAGGACATCGCAAAAGCGGTGTCTTTTTTATTTGCATCTGCTTCTTCTGTGTGCTATAATATATGTGCTTTTATAAAAGGGGTGTTCATATGCTCACGAGAGATAGTCTTGATAAATATATAAAAGAAATCTACGGCATTTTGGGTGATGCTCCCTGGCTTCAGTATCCCACGAACACGGTTTACCGTCATAGCGGCAACAAGAAATGGTTTGCGGTTGTTATGACTCTGCCTAAAGTTAAGCTGGGGCTCGGCAATGAAGCCGCAGCTGATGTTGTCAACCTTAAATGTGATCCGCTTATGATCGGGTCTGTGGTGGATAACTGCGGTATATTTCCCGGCTATCATATGAACAAAGGGCACTGGATAAGTGTTTTGCTCGACGGCAGTGTTGATGATGAAAAAATCAGGTGGCTTCTTGATCTGAGCTTTGACATAACCTCCGCCGCGTACCGTAAGAAGCATCTGTAAATCAGCCTTGCGATGAAATAAAAAAAGGGGACTGTACGGCACATTTTTCCGTACAGTCCCTTGCTGATTAACTCACCATATCGCTTTCGTCTTCGACATATTTTTTTATTTCGTTTGCGCTGGTTATAAGGTCGTTGCGTTCATCATAATAAACTTTCAGAATCTTGCCAAGCTCTTCTGATTTGTTTCTGTTGCCGCTTTTTATGGCATCCATATAATCCTGTCTGCACTTTGCTATGATTCTGTTTTGCACCTCGATGCATTTGTTATACTGGTTGTAGAGCTCCTTATATGTCATCATCAGCAACACGTCCTTTCCTGTTTACCGAAAATGATATAATCGGTTGATGTTCTGAAAGCTCTTGCAATTTTAGCAGTCTGAGCGGCGGTTGGCTCAGCTTTTGCGCTTTCAATGTTTTCCAGTGTCTTTTCGCCGATGTTAGTCATTCTGCTCACATCTGAAAGCGTCATTCCCTGACTTGTGCGCAGATCGGTGATTCTTGCCGCAACATCAGATGGCTCAATTATACAAAAAACGGCATCCCTGTTTTTAATAATGACACCCGCATTATCAGAAAAGTTTTTGCCGTAGCGATATTCAATTGCATATTTGAGCTTGTCATAGACTATCTCATTGATTCTGTCAAGTCTCTTTGAAACAGTTGACCTGTCAAGGCCAAGTGTTTTAGCGATTTCCGAAATTGTGTTTCTGTCTGACCAATATAGCTTTACAATCAGACGGTCTTTTTCATTCAGTTCATTTTCAATAACCTTTTTCACCAGACAGTTAAGCTCTATCCGGCGCTTTCTCAACATAAATTCATCCAGTGTTTCGCACCTGTCTGCTGCCCAGCTGTTATATTGGCTTTCAGCGGTGAGTTCATCAACATTGGCGAAAGAAATATTACTGCTCATAATATTCACCTCCATAATCATAACCGAACAAATGTTCTATAATTAATTTTATAGAAGAATTTAAATCTTGTCAATGAATTTGCTGTTTTTATATAAATTCTTTTATTCAAACTCCATATAAACGTACTCAGGCAAAAAATATACACAAATTTTAATATTATTTTTAGGTTAATGTTCTATAAATTCGTTATTGATTAAAATCCACTTGCATTTTTATTGCAAATAGTATAAAATAGTGGGTGCAAAATTTTTATTACAGAAAAGGATGTAATCTCATGGCAAAACAAGAAAAGACTGCTGCTGAGCTTTATCGCGAAGAAAGAAAAGCGCGTATTGCAAAGGCAGCAAAAAAGAATGCAAAGAAATCACACAAGGTAGTTCTCTCAAAGGGCGCTAAGAAAGCAATTGCTGCGGTTGTTGTTATCGCAATAGTTGCAGGTGTTGGTCTTTTTGCTCTGAATAATTCAGGCGTGCTTGAAAGAGGCAAGACTGCTTTTTATGTTGGCGATGTTGAAGTTTCAGCTGCTGAATACGGATACTATTACAACAGTGCATTCTCAAGCTATTTCAATTATTCATATCAGTATGACTCATACTATGGCGCAGGCATGGGCAAGCTTTACACCGGTTATGACTGCAACGTTTCACCCGATGAACAGGCATATTCAGGTGAGGTTGAAGGTGTTGAAAATCCCATGTACACCGATTTCTTCGAGAGCAGTGCAAAAGACAGTATCAAATATGTAAAGGCTGCTGTTAAGTTTGCTGCTGAAAACGATATCACTCTTGACGATGCTGATATTGCAACAGTTGACAAACAGATTGAAGAGCTCGAAACAACTGCAAAGAACAACAACTACTCAGTTCCCGCATATCTTCGTGCTTTCTACGGCAAGGGTATGACAGTAGGTCTTCTTCGTGAAATCTGCGAGGAACAGACTCTTACATCAAAGGTTCAGACTCTCAAGACAGAAGAATTTGCTGCTTCATATTCCGATAAGGAAATCGAAAAAGCATATGAAGACGGTATTAAGACATACGGTGTTGTTTCACTTCGTCTTTATGAAGTGCTTGCAGATACAGTTGAAGTGCCTGCAAAAGAAGAGGGTGAGGAGCCCACAGAAGAAGTAACAGACGAAACAATGGCTGCTGCTAAGACAAAGGCTGAATCATTTGCTTCAAAGGTTTCAACAGTTGAATCCTTCAAGGAAACTGCTGCTGAATTCGAAAAGCTTGCTGAGAATGACAAGTGGGAAGAAATGAAGAAGGACGACAGCAAGACAGCAGTTGCTGACGTGACATACAGTGACCTTTCATATGATGTTGCTGATGAAAAGTTCCTTAGCTGGGCATTTGATAAGGCAACTCAGGTTGGCGCAACCTATATTGTTGAAGATAAAGACGCAGGTTACAGCGTTTATATGATGGAAGCACCTGTTCATAAAGCTGCTGACGAGTTCACATATGATGTCAGACACATCCTCATTCAGTTCCCCGAAGAAGAGAGCACTGAGGAAAAGTCAGAAGAGAAGGAAGATGTTAAGGTTGAGCTTCTCGACGCATCAGAATATGACGTAACTGTTGATATTGATGTTGACCTTGAAAAGACAGGCGACAAGGCTCTTTATAAGGAAGCTCAGGATATCCTTGAAACATACCTTGCAGGCGACACAACTGAAGAAGCATTTGCTGAACTTGCAAAGAAGCACTCAGCAGACGGCAACGCAGCAGAAGGCGGCATATATGAAGATGTTACTAAGGGCTACATGGTTGCAGAGTTTGAAAACTGGGCACTTGAAAAGGGCAGAAAGCAGGGCGATGTAGGTATCGTTGAAACACAGTATGGCTATCACATTATGTACTTCATCGGCACAGACACAACAACATGGGCTGACGTTATCAGAAACGACAAGGCAACAGCTGAATATGAAGAGTTTGCTGAAAAGCTTGAATCAGGCGATAATGTAAAGATTGACGGCATAGTTGAATCATCAATTATCAGCACAGAAGAATTCATCGTTAAGCTTGCTAAGCAGCAGATCAGATCAATCAGCCAGAGCGCATCACACACTCACTGATAATTAAATAACTTAAATCCACCTGATTTATTCGGGTGGATTTTCCTTTACTTTTAAATCTCATTATGTTATCATATAAAATAGATAATTATGGGCAGGTGAGTGCAGTGAATTTAGAATCCGATGAAAGAATAGAGCCTTTAGGCAATAATATGAGCATCGTGGTGTCAGATAGTCACACGTTTGGTACCGATGCAGTTTTGCTTGCAAATTTCGCTTGTGCAAAGCGCAAGGATATTGCCTGCGATATGGGCACAGGCTGCGGTATAATTCCGCTTATATGGTGCAAGGGTGAAACAAAAGAAGTTTTTGCACTGGACATTCAGCCAAAAGCCATACAGCAGCTTCAAAAATCCATTGAACTAAACGAAATTCAAGGCAGAATCAAGGCTGTTAATTGCGATATAAGAAATCTTAAGGGAGTTTTGCCCTTCGGATATTTTGACCTGGTGACAATGAATCCGCCATATAAGCCTGTGGGTACGGGCATTGAGAGCATCAGCGAGGCACAGCGCATAGCCCGTCATGAGGTCACCTGCAATATCGACGATGCTGTTTCGGCGGCGGCTAAGCTTCTTAAATTCGGCGGCCGCTTCTGTATGTGCCACAGACCCGAAAGACTTTGCGATATAATCTGCAGCATGCGTCTTGGCGGCATTGAGGTCAAGCGCGTACGTTTCGTAGTTGAGCGCAAGGGTAAACAGCCCTGGCTTGTGCTCGTTGAAGGAAAACGCGGCAGCAAAAGCGGAGTCACAATAGAAAAAGAGCTTGTTATGAAAAATGACGACGGCAGCAACACTCAGGAATTCCGCGATATGTTCGGAGATTATATGGATGGTCATCAGTGAGAAAACGGCAAGAAAATAATAAAGGAGCAGAATAAAATGAAATTTGACATAAAAAATCTGCAGTGGATAAGAGCACCGAAGGAATACACAATAACAGACGATAAAATTGAAATCATAACAGAGCCCTGCACTGATTTGTGGCAAAGAACCTATTATCACTTCAGAAATGACAATGCACCTGCACTGCAGATGAAAACAAGTGAGAAATTCTTTTCATTTGTTGTCAGAACTGAATTTTTCAGCAAACGCAGGTTTGATCAGTGTGGTATTGTTATGTATCTTGACAGTGAAAACTGGCTTAAAGCTTCAATTGAATATGAAAACGATAAGTTTCAGCATCTCGGCAGTGTTGTAACAAATAACGGCTATTCTGACTGGGCAACAACCGAAATTGATGCCGGTATAAAATCAATGTGGTACCGATTCAGCCGCAGAGAAGACGATTACTGCATCGAATACTCCAAGGATGGCATTACCTATTCTCAAATGCGAATCTGCCATATGAAAAACGGCGGCGGAACGATCCGATTTAGAATTTATGCCTGCAGTCCGGAAGCGTCCTCTTTTAAAGCCACATTTACAAACATGGAATTAACAGAATGCAAATGGCCGGCACATAATGGTCAAAAACCCGATGCAGATCAGCTCTGAGTTGCATATTTTGACATATTTTCTGTTACTTCATTAAAAAACCGTATAAAAAATACCTACAAATTACGGAGGTACCTACTTATGAATAACATTTTGAAAATTTTCCCTTTTATGCCCGGTACAAATGAAACCGGAAAGCTGATTCTCGCCGTTTCCCTTTATCAGATCGTCCTGCCTTTTCTTGTTTCGCCCATTATCTCCATTTTGGCTTTGACGATCATTCTTTCTCCGATAGCAGTGCTCCTTGGCTATGTTTTAAACGCCTATGTTTTCATTGGTCTGGTATTCGCCGTTCTTCACTATACCGGCTATGACTTTTCCGCAATCAACAATTCTGCTGAGTAATTTACAAAAAAATGCCACCCTGCCAAGAATTGGCAGGGTGGTTTGCCGTTTAAATCCGTTTTTTTTACCGAACACCGAAAAACGGTTGCAAAGCGGATTTATTTTCATTACTATGGTTTTAAAAGGAGGCAAATATATGAAATGTGAAATCATAATCGATTCCGACAGGGAAGAAAAAGTGGTCATCTTTGCGCAGAAAATGACGCCGCTGATTCGTGATATCAAAGAGCTTGCCGAATGCACAGGCTGTCGGCTGGTCGGTTATCAGGACAAAGTACTTGTTCCTCTTGACCCGTCAAACATCTTTTGTGTCACTGTCATCCGCAACAAAACCTATGCCATATGTGAAACAGAATCCTTTCTGCTAAAAGAACGGCTTTATGTTTTGGAAGAGAAATTGCCGGATTATTTTATAAAAATCAATCAATCCTGCATTGCAAACATTAAAAAAATCCAACGCTTTGATGCTTCCATTTCCGGAACACTGAAGCTGCGTTTTCAAAACGGTTATGAGGATTATGTTTCCAGACGACAACTA
>JAZNUW010000158.1:0-29974 GCA_045592465.1 Acutalibacteraceae bacterium
AATTGAGTATTCACAGGTCAAATCCCTTATGAATACTCAATATGGTCGGAGTGACGGGACTTGAACCCATGGCCTCTTGGTCCCGAACCAAGCGCGATACCAAACTTCGCCACACCCCGAGGACTTTAGTATTATACACGAAGCAGATATAAAAATCAACTGTTTTTGAAAAATTATTCTATTATTCTTGCGTCAGTGCGGGGTATAGATAATATCGCAGCGCATAGGCACTTATCTGTATTGCCAGAGTAATTGCAATTGCTATGCTTGCGTCTTTTATGCTGTGAGAAAACCTTGCAAGAAAACCTATGCCCGAGAGAATTTCGACTATGCCAATATAGAAAAATCCGCGGATCTCCTCTGAAAGATCTCGCTTTAATTGAAGTGATTCCGCAATTTTAAATGCACCGAGAGCAATTTCCCAGACTGCAAAATAAACAGGGCTCCACGTTTCGGTCAGAAGCAGCACTGACAGCGCCACCGTAACGGCTCCGTCTGCCAGCAACCACATTCTGCCCTTGAGAGTGTGCTTTTTAACTGCTGAAACAATAATTGCAAGCATGCCCACAATAAACAAAGGAATGGAGAATCTGTGTATCAATAAGCTTTCATATAGCAGAATCTGAAAAGTGCAGATACTCAGTATGACTATGCACAGCAGAAATATAATCTGCACCCAAGAAATTTTTTTGCCCTGATTGTTGAAAATGTTATCCATAATAAACCTCTGATTCAATATTGTGAGTTTATTATTGACGAAAAAAGACTGTTTATAATTTGACACACAAGCTTAAAAGTGATAAAATATTAAAAAGGGGATGATTAATATGTCGTGGCTTCTCAGATACGGCCCTGTTAAAGCAGTGCTTTCTCTTTTGGCTATTCTTTTGGTACTGCTGCCGTCTGCTATATCGGCAGGGTACAGCCAGATTGATGTAAATGCAGAATATCAACAGGAGCATATGCGCTTTCTCAAAGAGGAATATTACAACGAAGAATATGTGCCATGCGATGAAAGCAAAATTTGCGCATTTGATATTTCTGAAGCCATAGCTTCAGGTGTCAGATTTAATGAGGTTGCCTTTATAGGTACTCATAACAGCTACAAAATCGGTGCGACCCGGCAGTATAAAGAGTTATATGATGCGCTTGATGTTGCAACCTTCGGTCTTATCGGCAAGGAAACTGCAGAGTTTGAGGCAGACACACTCACACAGCAGCTTGAGCTAGGCATAAGAAATCTGGAGCTTGATATTGAAACCGTCACAGGCGAAAAAACAGGCTTTGTTATATCTCATATCCCATATCTTGATAATGTATCAAGCTGTTATGACTTTGCCACAGCCCTTGAAGAGGTGAAGCTCTGGTCGCTTAACAATCCGGGTCACTTGCCCGTTACACTTATAGTTGAGCCCAAAAGGGGAGTAGTGCCAATAGAGGGTATGCGTGGCTTCAATATCGATTATGCGAACCTGCTTGACGAGCTTGTGAGAGATGCTTTAGGTGAATGTCTTCTTACTCCCGCTGATATGATGGGCGAGTATGCTTCCTTTAAGGAAATGCGCGAAGCAGACGGCTGGCTTCCTCTCGGTGACACAATGGGCAAAATCCTTGTGCTTCTTCATGATTCGAGCGCAACAACAAAATTCATAAAGCAGGATGAATCCATAAAGTCAAGAGCAATGTTCCCTGTGCTGAGATATGAAGACAGAAACAAAAGCTATACTTCCTTCATTCTTGACAATGAACCTGATATCGCTCTCAGACATCAGCAGGAAAATATTGATAAGTGCAATCTTGTTGTCAGAACAAGAGCCGACAGCTTCCCGAATTTCAGTGAGAAAAGATATGAAACCGTGAACAAATGCCGTTCACAGATCATCTCATCTGACTATGTTGTGAAAGCCAAGGAAACACCTTATCATACTTTTTCCTTTGACGGCTATACAGTCAAGCTTTTAAAATAATTTAAGGAGTGAATATAATGAGAATTGCAGTAACCTTTGAAAACGATAGTATTTTTCAGCATTTCGGCCATGCAAAGCAGATAAAGCTTTATGACACACAAGATGGTGAAATTCTCAGTAGCAAGGTCATGAGCACAATGTGCAGCGGCCACGCATCGATGGCAGGCCTTTTAAAGGTCATAGGTGCCAAGGTGCTTATATGCGGCTGTATAGGCGACGGTGCAAAAACAGCTCTTGGAGAAGCCGGAATTGAAATTTACGGCGGTGTAACGGGAAATGCTGATAAGGCAGTTGAGGATTTTCTTCAGGGAAAGCTCAGCTTTAATCCCGACGCAAAATGCGATCACCACTGATTCTGAATGTGTACCCTGCAGGGATTATCCTTGCAGGGTATTTTTCTTCTGCGGTGGAGTTAAGCCGCGGCGGCTCCGCAAAAATCGCAAAGCGATTTTTTTGCGGCCGTCGGCCGCTTGCCGAACTTTGTTTGGCAGCGGAGCCACCGCCTCACTCGCCAAAAAGAAAAGCTCCGCCTCAAAGGGTGGAGCTTCAAATATATCCCTATGTTAAAAGAGATTTGTCACAAAGATTTCAATGCCGATGAAAATAAGAATTGAGCCGCCTAAAATGCCGGCCTTACCTGCCAGCTTTGTGCCGAATTTCTTGCCGATAACAAGACCGGCAGTGCATATTGCAAAAGTAACAATTGCAATAACGAGGCAGCTGACAAAAGCATGAAGTGCATCATAGTCTGCAATTGTGAAGCCGACAGAAAGCGCATCGATTGATGTGGCAATACCCTGAAGCATAAGTGCTCCGAAGGCGACACGTGTTTTTGCGCATTCTTCACCCTGACAGTCCTTGTTTTTAATGCCCTCTATAAGCATCTTTCCGCCGATAAAGCAAAGAAGTATAAGTGCAATCCAGGGAATAAACTTTTCGAATGCATTGAAATATTTTGCAAGGTTATGTACGCAGAACCAGCCGACCATAGGCATCATAAACTGAAAGAAGGCGAATACCCCTGCTATTGAAAGGAGTCTGCCTTTTTTCATTTCGGGCTCGTTGAGTCCGTTGGCAAGTGACACCGAAAAGGCATCCATGGCAAGGCCTGCACCCAGGAGTGCACTGTTAAAAAAGAACATAAAACCCCAACTCATATTTTTCCCTCACTTTAATAATTATAAAAAATAAAGATACAGCCCTTTGCTGTATCTATGATAATCAGTAAAAGTCAGACTACATGTACAGCAAAACCACATATACATGAGTCTCGCAATTTAAAACAAGCCAGACCTTTTCGGTCAGTATGTTGACTTGCTACGCCTGTGGCGCTTGCTACTCCCTCATAAGGTGACAGAAGTATATCACATTATTATGGATGTGTCAAGGATTAATCTGTAACTTTGCGTATATAAAGAATATCCCCCTTTTACACACGAAAGGGGGGAGGGGTTCTTTGGTATATTAAGCTATTATTCTAATTCTATTTTATAGCAAACAGGAAGACCGCCTGAAACGGCACTGCTTAAAGTGAAGTGAAGACCGTTTTCATCGGCACTGAATTCAGGCTCTTCGCCGTTTGCAAGAACAGTCACTTTCTTTACGAGAGTACCTCTGAAGCCTGCGGCAAGCGACTTGACAGTCACTGATTTATTCTCAGAGGGATTCATGCAAAAAGCATAGACAGCACCGTTTTTATAGGTGAATCTGAAATCCTTATCGGTGTAAGGCACATCGCCTTCAGAAAAAGCACCGGATGCAACTTTAGCTTCACCCTCTCTGTATTTAAGCCAGGGTGTTGTGCCGTATATGCCTTCTCCGTTCACTTTCAGCCATTGACCGATTTCTCTTAGTACCGTCAGCTCTTCATCGGTAATTGTGCCGTCAGATTTAGGGCCGACATTGAGAAGAAGCATACCGTTTTTGCTGACAACATCAATAAGTGTTGTTGCAATATCATAGGTGGATTTATACTTGTTGTCTTTTCTGTATCCCCATGAAAGCTTGCCTATTGATGTGTCTGTCTGCCAGGGAAAGGGTGAAATTCCGCCGAGGGCACCTCTTTCAATATCGAGTGTAGCCACGCCGGGAGCGAATGCATTGTGCTTATAGTTTATTGTTACCTCTGCGCCCCATTCCAGTGCACGGTTATAGTAATAGGCGGCGAATTTTTTCAGATAAGGCTTGAATGCTTTGTTCTGTATCCACCAATCAAAATAGACAATTTTAGGTTGGAATTTATCAACCATTTCGCAGATTCTGCAAAGCCAGTCTTTAAGCCATTCCTCTGAGGGCTCTTCACCGTCAACCGATTCAGTGGAGGATCCCATATCGCCAAGAAGCTCATCAGAATCAACGGCAGGACCATAGAAATCCTCGGTTTCGGGATTGTTGAGATCGCTGTCAAATCTTCTGCCGCCATTTAAAAAGAAATAGTGCTCGGCACGGTGATTAGACAGGCAAAAAGTCATATTATTCCTCTCGACAGCAGATTTGAGCTCAGCCATAACATCACGGCAGGGTCCCATATTTTTTGCGTTCCAACGGTTGAATTCGGTGCTGTACATAGCAAAGCCATCGTGGTGCTCGGCAACAGGCATAACGAATTGCGCACCTGCATTTCTGAAGGCTTCGGCCCATTCATCAGCACTGAAGGCAGAGGCCTTGAACATGGGAATAAAATCTTTATAGCCAAAGTTTTTGTGTTCGCCGAAGGTTTTGATATGGTGCTCATATTCAACACTGCCCTGAATATACATATTTCTCGGATACCACTCGTTACCCATAGCAGGAACGGAATAAATACCCCAGTGAATGAATATGCCGAATTTGCCGTTATAGTACCAGTCAGGAGTCTTATGATTCATAAGGCTCTGCCAGTTATCCTTGTACTTTCCCTTTTCGATGACACGGTCAATTTTTATAATATAATTTTCAGTCTTTTCATTGATAAGATTGTTCATATTTATCACCTCGGGAAAATTATAGCATACTTGATCAGAAATTACTATACTGTGTTAAGAAACGGCAGATTATTTCAAAATTCAAAACAAAAAGCATTTTTTAAAGCACAGCGAAATGTTGCCCTATGTTCAAAGCATATTGTTTCTTCCCTTGCCGAAGGCATACTTCACGCACCGTAGATGTGCTTATCGTGCCGCAAGGCACACTTAATTAAAAAGAACCCACACTTGTCATAGACAAATGTAGGTTCTTTTCTGCGAAAGACTACCTAAACGGAGCAGGAATAGAGGTAAAAAGCCTAAAAGTAGTGCAGACTACCATTCACGATCCGGACGAAGATCATTCCAAAAGAAAGTTGCTTCTGTTTCCGGCAAGTGCAGTTGGCATTCCCTATAATACGGCTTTTTCTTGGAATGAATTACACAATGCCACATCTGCTCGAAATAGGTTCTGTACTGATAAATAAACTCTATCGAACATTCTCCGTTGTTTATTGTGGAAACAAGCTTATTTATTTCCCAAATATCTGTATATGTTTTCTTGAAAATATTCCGATTGAACACACGAACATAGGCATCATCAATGTTTTTGAGAGAAAACTCAACAGCTGATGCATTTGTCCGTACTACTTTATCGCAGTGACTTTCTTTATGGTTAGGAGTAACCCAAAAACCGTCCGGAAAATGGAAGCGGAGTATACCATCTACGCATGAAACACGATCCGCTACGCAATCGTGCAAAATAAGTTCTTTGTCATGAAATTCATCTGGGTCAATATGTTTGAAGTTGCTATTTACCATCGAAATCACCTCTTTATGTTAATTGTATCACAAATTAACGCACTTTTCAATGATATATCGCTGACGCGATATGATATACGGCGTTGCCGTATGATATACTTGCTACGCAAGCATGATATAATATCCGTTCCTCCATATGCCGCAGGCATATAATCGCTCGAAGAGCGATATCATATCGAAGATATATCACCCGTTCCGACAGGAACGGATATCATTGAAAAAAGTCACCTTTGTCAGTAGACAAAAGTGACTTTTTTCATGGTGCCGGTGGCGGGGGTCGAACCCGCACGGTATCGCTACCAACGGATTTTGAGTCCGCCTCGTCTGCCAATTCCAACACACCGGCGTTGATTTCGATTTATTATATATCAATGCTCATTTATTGTCAAGTATGAGGAATATTATTTGACTTAAAAATATCCTTAAAATTTTTGAGTTTACCTCTTGATTTTTAAAATTCCTTGTGCTATACTATCGCAGATAAAAACAGCTCAGGAAGGTGAAGGATATGTGTATGACAGTTATTGCAGCAAATCAGTGTTCTTCAATTATTCCTTTTCAGATTGATATTTGTGATATTGACTTTATTTGTGAGTAACTTTTTTAAGTTGCTCACTATTTTTTTAGTGAAAGTTTATTGATTTATATTCATTTATATTGTATAATTATTTAAATAAGCTGGAATGGTATGCTTAAAGTAATATTAGTTGCGTAGTTTCGACGCAAAAGGAGATAGATAACAATGAAACACTTACTTAAATTACTCGACTGGTCAACTGAAGAAATTCTCAGCACACTCGACCTTGCCGACAGACTCAAGGAAGAAAAGAAAAAGGGTATCAGACACCCGATTCTTGAAGGCAAAACTCTCGGTATGATTTTTGAGAAGTCATCCACAAGAACAAGAGTTTCCTTTGAGGTTGGAATGCATGAGCTCGGCGGACAGGCTCTCTTCCTTTCATCAAAGGAGCTTCAGATCGGCAGAGGCGAGCCCGTAGAAGACACAGCAAGAGTGCTTTCACGTTTTCTTAACGGCATTATGATAAGAACCTTTGAGCAGACTGAGGTTGAAGCTCTTGCAAAATACGGCTCAATTCCTATCATCAACGGTCTTACAGACTTCTGTCATCCCTGTCAGGTGCTCGCTGACCTTCAGACAATCCGTGAATATAAGGGCACACTCGAGGGCAAGAAGCTCTGCTACATAGGTGACGGTAACAACATGGCAAACAGCCTTATCGTCGGCGGTATTAAAACCGGCATGAAGGTTGCAATTGCCTGTCCGAAGGATTATCAGCCCGATGCAGAAATTATGGCATGGGCAAAGGAAAACGGCGACTTTATCTGCACTGATAACATTCTTGAGGCTGCTGCAGGCTCAGATGTGCTTTACACTGACGTGTGGGCATCAATGGGACAGGAAGGCGAAGCTGAAGAGAGAAAGAAAATCTTTAAGGATTATCAGATTAACGACAGTGTTGTTGCTGTGTCAAATGAAGGCGTAATGGTGCTTCACTGCCTGCCTGCTCACCGCGAAGAGGAAATTACAGCAAAGGTCTTTGAAGAGCACGCAAATGAAATATTCGACGAAGCAGAAAACAGACTTCATGCTCAGAAGGCTGTTCTCGTAAAATGTATGATTGACTGATTAAAGATTAATATAACGGAAAGGTTCACACCCTGTGTGAAAAAGAGGTGTTACGAATGAATAAACGTTATCTTGTACTTGAAGACGGCACCGTTTTTGAAGGCTATGGCTTCGGTGCTGAAAAGGGGAGTGTAGGTGAGCTTATCTTCAACACTAACATGGTAGGCTACATTGAAACTCTCACAGACCCCACATATTACGGTCAGATAGTGCTTCAGACATTCCCTATGATAGGTAACTACGGCATTATCGAAAGCGACTTTATCGGCGAGTGTAAGCTCAGCGGTTATGTTGTCAGAGAGTGGTGCGAAAAGCCCGCCAACTTCCGCTGCGAATATGACATAAACAAGTTCCTCAAGGATAAAGACGTGCCCGGCATATATGGTGTTGACACGAGAGAGCTCACAAATATTCTCAGAAGCAAGGGTACAATGAACGCAGCTATCTGTGATGAAATTCCTGCAGAGCTTGACGAGGTTAAAAACTATAAGATAGTTGATGCCGTCAAGAATACAGGCAGCACAGAGGTGAGTGTGTATCTGCCCAAGACAGAGGTTAAAAAGCATATTGCTTTGGTTGACCTTGGCTCAAGCAAAAACCTTGAGGTCACCCTTATGGATAAGGGCTATAAGGTAACTGTAATGCCTTATAACTTCAAGGCAGAGGATGTGCTCTCACTCAGTGCTGACGGAGTTATCTTCACAGAGGGTCCCGGCGACCCGAAGGAATGCATGTCAATTGCAGATGAAATCAAGGCTCTTTTCGGCAAACTTCCCATGTTCGGCATTGGTCTTGGTCATCAGCTTATGGCTCTTTCACAGGGCGCAGACACCTATAAGCTTCCCTACGGTCATCACGGTTCAAATCAGCCTGCAAAGGTTGTCGGTACCGACAGAACTCTCATCACTGCTCAGAATCACAACTATGTTGTCTGCAAAGATAGCATAAAGAAGGGCGAAATCAGCTACTTCAATGTCAATGACGGCACTGTTGAGGGCATAGCTTATAAAGCAGATAAGGCATATTCAGTTCAGTTTGAGCCCACAGATGCTATTATCGCAGAATTTTTGAAAGTAATGGAGGAGTAAACAATGCCGCTGAATAAGGATATAAAAAAAGTACTTGTTATCGGTTCAGGCCCTATCGTTATCGGTCAGGCTGCCGAATTTGACTATGCAGGCGCCCAGGCTTGCCGTGTTCTCAAGCAGGCAGGCGTAAACGTAGTTCTTGTTAACTCCAACCCTGCTACAATTATGACAGATAAGGCTCTTGCAGATGAAATCTATCTCGAGCCTCTCACAACAGAAACAGTAAAGAGAATCATCAAGCTTGAAAAGCCCGACTCACTTCTTGCAGGTCTCGGCGGTCAGGTTGGACTTACTCTTTCAATGCAGCTGTGGAAGGAAGGCTTCCTTCAGGAAAACGGTGTAAGACTCATCGGTACTGACGTTGAAGCCATTGATAAGGCTGAAGACAGACAGCTTTTCAGAGACACAATGGAAAGCATCAATCAGCCCTGTATTCCTTCAGAAATTTCATATGACATAGAAACATCACTCGACATTGCAAAGAGAATCGGTTATCCCGTTATTGTCCGTCCTGCTTTCACCCTCGGCGGTGCAGGCGGCGGTGTTGCCTATAACGAAGATGAGCTTAAGATTATTGCTAAGACAGGTCTTGATGCTTCACCCATCACACAGATTCTCGTTGAAAAATATATCAAGGGCTGGAAGGAAATTGAGTTCGAAACAATGCGCGACTCAGCAGGTAATGCAATTGCAATCTGCTCAATGGAAAACTTTGACCCCGTTGGTGTTCACACCGGCGACAGCATCGTTGTAGCTCCCGCACTTTCACTTTCAAGCAAGGAATACAATATGCTCAAGCAGGCTGCTCTTGACATAGTCGGCGCACTTAAAATTGTCGGTGGCTGTAACTGTCAGTTTGCTCTTAATCCCGATTCATTTGAATATGCAGTTATCGAGGTTAACCCCAGAGTTTCACGTTCATCAGCTCTTGCATCAAAGGCATCAGGCTATCCTATTGCCAAGATGACAACGAAGCTGGCTCTCGGCTATAATCTTGACGAAATAAAGAATGACATCACAGGCGAAACAAGTGCTTGCTTCGAGCCCTCAATCGACTATGTTGTCTGCAAATTCCCCAAGTGGCCCTTTGATAAATTCATTGGCTCATCACGCAAGCTTGGCACACAGATGAAGGCTACAGGCGAGGTTATGTCTATCGGCCAGAGCTTTGAAGAGGCTATTATGAAGGCTGTACGCGGTGCAGAGATTTCTCTCGACACACTCAACGCCGCCCCCATAAATGACAAGCCTTTGCTTGAAAGACTTGAAGAGCAGGATGACAGAAGAATTTTCACTATCTTTGAAGCTATAAAGGCAGGCATCTCAACAGAAACAATCAACGAAATCACAAGAGTTGACAAGTGGTTTATTGAAAAGCTCCGTAACCTTGCAGATTTTGAAAACGAAATCCAGGGCAAGGAAATCGATGAGGAAACCTATCTCAGAGCTAAGAAATTCGGTTATACAGATAAGACTCTTCGCAAGTTCTGCACATTCCCCGAAAGCTTCCACAAGCAGGCAAGCTATAAGATGGTTGACACCTGTGCGGCAGAGTACTGTGCAACAACACCTTATTTCTATTCATCATATGACAAGGCATGCGAATCAAGACGCTTCCAGCGCTCAGGCAAGGACGTTGTTATGGTTCTCGGCTCAGGCCCCATCCGCATCGGTCAGGGTATCGAATTCGACTACTCAAGCGTACACTGCGTATGGACACTCAAGGAGCTTGGCTATGACGTTGTTATCGTAAACAATAACCCCGAAACCGTTTCAACAGACTATGATACAGCAGACAGACTTTATTTTGAGCCTCTTTGCGATGAAGACGTTATGAATATTATCGAGGTTGAAAAGCCTATCGGTGTTGTTGTTGCTTTCGGCGGTCAGACAGCTATCAAGCTGACTAAATTCCTTGATGACAGCGGAATTAAAATTCTCGGCACATCTCAGGAAGGTATCGACACAGCTGAAGACAGAGAAAAGTTTGACGCTCTTCTTGAAAAATACGGCTTTATGAGACCTCAGGGCTGCGGTGTTATGACACTTGAAGAAGCTCTTGAGGCTGCCAACAGACTTACCTATCCCGTGCTTCTTCGTCCTTCATATGTTATCGGCGGTCAGAATATGACAATCGTACACAATGACGTTGAAGTTGAAAGATATATGAAGAAGATTCTTTCCACAGGAATCGAAAACCCCGTGCTCGTTGATAAATATATGAGCGGCACTGAAATCGAGGTTGACGTAATTTCCGACGGCAAAGATGTTCTTATCCCCGGTATCATGCAGCATATCGAGCGTGCAGGCGTTCACTCAGGTGACTCAATTGCAGTTTATCCTCCCTTCTCACTGACAGATAAGATGACACAGACTGTTGTTGACTGCTCAGAAAAGCTTGCTCTTGCTCTCGGTACAAAGGGTCTTGTAAATATCCAGTATCTTATCTATGAAAATCAGCTCTATGTTATCGAGGTTAATCCCAGAGCTTCAAGAACAATTCCCTATATCAGCAAGGTAACAAACGTGCCTATGGTTGACCTTGCCACAAAGGTTATGGTCGGCACACCTCTTAAGGATTTAGGCTACGGCACAGGTCTTTATGAAGCACCGCCTTACTTCGCTGTCAAGGCTCCCGTATTCTCATTTGAGAAGCTCAACGATGTCAACTCCTATCTCGGACCGGAAATGAAGTCCACAGGTGAAGTTCTCGGCATCGGTAAAACCCTCAACGAAGCACTCTTCAAGGGTCTGACTTCATCAGGCATCAAGGTTGAAGCAAAGGGCGACAAGAAGGAAATGGGTGTTCTTCTCAGCGTTGAAGAGCATGACCTTGACGAAATCGTTTCAATTGCAAAGAAACTTCAGGATTTAGGCATCAACATCTATGCAGCAAAAGACACTGCAAGAGCAATTGTAAATCTCGGCATCAACGTAACCTATGTCAAGGGCATCACAGAGAGCGACTACTGCTTCAAGCTTCTTGAAAGCGGCAAGATAAACTTCATCGTTTATACCGGTGCACTCTTTGATTCCACAATGGATAACTATATTGCCCTTCACAGAAAGGCTCTTCAGCTCGGTATTGCATGCTTCACATCACTTGACACTGCAAACGCAATGCTTGATATTATGGCAAGTAACTACAGCCAGCTCAACACAGAGCTCATTGATATCAACTCAATGCGTAAGACAAGAAACACTCTCAAGTTTGCTAAAATGCAGGGTACCTGCAACGACTATATCTTCATCGACAACAGAGACGGCAGCATCACTTGCCCCGAATCACTCTGCATTAACTTCTGTAACCGTCACAGTGGTATCGGCGGCTACGGTATTGTGCTTATTGAAAACTCAGATGTTGCCGATGCAAGAATGAGAATCTTCAACCGTGACGGCTCTGAAGGCAAAATGGCAGGTAACGCTATTCGCTGCGTAGGTAAGTTCCTTTATGATAAGGGAATAGTAACAAAAGAAGAGCTTACAGTTGAAACAGGTGCAGGCATAAAAGAACTCAAGCTCTATGTTTCAAATAAGAGAGTAACAGCTGTTCAGGTTTATATGGGCAAACCCACCTTTGATGCAAAGGCTCTTCCCTGCACTCTTGATGAGGGCGAAATTATCGACTATCCCATCACAATCGGCTCTAACAGCTATAACATCACCTGCCTTGGCGTAGGTAACCCCCACTGTGTAGTATTCCAGAGAGATATCGACTCTCTTGACCTCAATGAGATCGGCCCCTTCTTTGAGTATGCAGACATTTTCCCTGAAAGAGTCAATACTGAATTTGTAAGAGTGGTCAACAGCCACACACTCAAGATGAGAGCTTATGAAAGAGGTAACGGTGAAACCTTTGCTTGCGGTACCGGCGCTTGTGCTGCAGTTGTGGCTGCAGTAGTCAACGGCTTCTGCAAGAAAGGCGAGGAAATCACTGTCAAACTCAAGGGCGGTGACCTTGCAGTAACCTATAACGATGACGGAATTTACCTCACAGGTAACGCAGTGCTCATTTATGAAGGCGAAGCGGAATATTAATAGGCTTATTTTGCAAGCTGACTAAAAATGAACGACCATCTTTTTAAGGTGGTCGTTTTCTTTATATGTTATCTTTTTACTGTCAATAATTAGTGATATGAATTCTTACAATTTCATTATTTTTACAAAAATTCCTTTTTTAAGGTTGATTTAGTTAAACCAATCTATTATAATAAAATGGTATAGTTATGTATATCCGATAAGGAGGATAGCTTTTATGGCAAAAAATTCAAAGGAAAATAAGCCGCAGACTGCTGCTAAGGGTGGCAAGGTTAAAAATAAAAAGAAAAAGAAGAAGCATCCCGCGCTTTTTGTAATGTTTACTTTCTGCTTCTGCCTTTTTGTTGCAGCTATGCTGACATTTATAATAGTGGGCACCAACGTGCTGACCTATGCCACAGATTTCATTGACGGAGAAATAATCATCAACCTTGACGATTATAAGGATAATCAGAATCAGACCTCGATTATGTATGCCTATGACAGCAATAATAATGTTATAGAGCTTGCCCGTCTTCACGGTGAAGAGAACCGTATCTGGGTTGACTATGATGAAATGCCTAAGGAACTTCTTTGGTCATTTGTTTATCTTGAAGATAAGCGTTTCTATGAACACGAAGGTGTTGACTGGATAAGAACAATCGGTGTTCTTGTTAAGAAAAAATACAAGGGTCAGGGCGGTTCAACCATAACCCAGCAGCTTATCAAAAACTTAACTGATGATAACGAAGCAACCTTCAACCGTAAGTTCGGCGAAATTCTTCGTGCTCTTAATCTTGAAAAGAACTATTCAAAGAAGGATATTCTTGAGGCGTACCTTAACACTGTTTCTCTCGGTGCAGGCTGCTACGGTGTTAAAACTGCAGCGGAAACTTATTTCGGTAAAGAAGTTTCAGAACTTACCCTCCTTGAATGTGCAACCCTTGCAGGTATCACTCAGGCTCCCTATAGCCAGAATCCGTATGCTGACTATGAGGAATGTATGAACAGAAAAAATCAGTGTCTTGAGGAAATATGGAAGGCAGGCAAGATCACTGAGGAAAGAAAAGAGAAACTTCAGGCTAAAAATACAAAAGTGCTTGAAAAAGGAACAAACAGTTCAAGTAGTGCAAATACCGACGAAAAGGATAGCGAAATCTACTCATGGTATGAGGAGTATGTAATCGACCAGGTTATCAAGGATCTTCAGGCTGAATATGAATATGACTATCACGAAGCATGGCGCAAGGTTTATTACGGCGGTCTGAAGATTTATGCCGCAGTTGACCTGAGAATTCAGGATATAGTTGAAGACAGCTACGAAAACAGAAAGGGCTTCCCTTATTCACATAAGGATAAAGACGGAAACCTTCCCGATTCATCAATCACCATTATGGATTATCAGGGCAGATTAGTTGCTCTTGCCGGCGGTACAGGTGCAAAGACAGCAAACAGAGGCTATAACAGAGCAACCGATGTCAGAGCAAAACGTCAGCCCGGTTCATCAATTAAGCCCTTATCAGTTTATGCTCCCGGTGTTGACCTTGGTGTTATCACAGCTTCATCTGTTATTCTTGAGCAGGCTATAACACTTCCTAACGGCGATGAGTGGCCCAGAAACTTCAACGGTGACCACGGCTCAGGTGAATATATAACAGTAGAAGAGGCTCTTGTTCGTTCACTCAACACAGTTCCTGCAAGAATTCTTAAAGAAAGCCTCAGTGTTGCAGCATCAACAAGATATTGCAACGAACGTTTCCACCTTAATCTTTCAAAGGGTGACGAGGATCTCAGTCCCCTTGCTGTTGGCGGTACCAACACAGGTGTAACAACACTTGAAATGGCAGCAGCATTTGCAACCTTCGGAAACGGCGGCAGATATTTCGAGCCCTACAGCTACTATAAGGTTACCGACAGAAAAGGCAACGTGATTCTTGACAGAACAGCCGAACAGCCCGAGCAGGCAATTAAAGATGCAACTGCACAAAGCCTTCTCGGCATGATGACCAAGGCTGTTACACAGTCAAACGGTACAGGCTACGGCTCAAAGATCAGCGGATTCCAGACCTTCGCAAAAACAGGTACAACCTCAG
The DNA here is from genome assembly GCA_045592465.1 of Acutalibacteraceae bacterium. GTDB lineage: Bacteria > Bacillota > Clostridia > Oscillospirales > Acutalibacteraceae > UBA6857. The sequence continues at coordinate 14,578 of JAZNUW010000158.1, forward strand.
ATAACTGTGATAAGTGGTACTGCGGCGGCACACCCTATTATGTTGCTTCCATCTGGTACGGCTTCAACGAACGTGCCGACCTTCGCACAGGCACATCAAACCCCTCAAAGAATATTTTCAGACATATTTTCTCACAGATTCATCAGGGCCTGCCTGCAAAGAGCTTCACTGACACCGAAAACGCAGTTGACGCAATTGTTGCCATGGGCCAGGAGGGATAATTATGGTTATCCTTTCGGTTGATTACGGCGACAAACGCACAGGCATAGCGGTCTGTGATCGCCTTGAAATGCTCGCATCTCCCGTAACGGTTATATGGGGTGATTATGCACCTAAGGTTATTGCAGAAATTGAAAAGCTGACGGCAGCGCATAAGCCTGAGCAGATAGTTGTGGGTCTGCCAAAAAACATGGACGGCTCAGAAGGGGAGCGCGCTGAAAAATGCCGCGAGTTTGCTCGTATGCTCGGCGAAAAAACGGGGATTGAAACTGTTATGGTTGACGAAAGACTCACCACGGTTTCTGCCCATAAGGCACTCAATGTCACTAATGTACGCGGTCAAAAGCGCAAGGATGTTGTGGATGCTGTTTCCGCCGTTATGATTCTCGAGAGCTATCTTGCTTCGAGAAAAAGATAAAACTCAGAAAGTGTCGCTTTTGCGGCACTTTTTTATTTCATCAAGCGGGAGGTTTGCGGCGGCTCCACAAAATCGCGCGCGATTTTGCCGCGATGGAATCGCGGTGGCCGAACGCAGTTCGGCAGTGGAGCCGCCCCTGACTGCCCGATTTATAAAACCTGCCTTTTAAGCTTGTTATTTTGCATTTTTTTAGCTCTTATTATTGATTTTTCAAAGACAAACTGATATAATATTTAATCAATGCTTAGAATGGTATTAAAATACTCTATTACGGAGGGAAATATATATGAAACGTACAGAAATCAGAAAGCTTTACGAAAATGCCCAGGCTTATACCGAAGGCACCGTCAAGGTTTGCGGTTGGATAAGAACAAACAGAGACTCAAAAGTTTTAGGCTTTATGGAAATCAATGACGGTAGCTGCTTCAAGGGCGTTCAGGTCGTTTTTGAAAAAGACAAGATTGATAATTTCGCAGAAGTTGCAAAATATAATGTAGGTGCAGCAGTTATTGTTGAGGGTGATCTTATTCTCACACCCGAAGCAAAGCAGCCCTTTGAAATCAACGCAACTAAGGTTGAACTTGAGGGTGCAAGTGCTCCTGAATATCCTCTTCAGAAGAAGAGACATACTCTCGAATATCTTCGCACTATTGCACACCTTCGTCCCCGCACAAATATTTATTCTGCTGCTTTCCGTGTGCGCTCAGTGGCAGCACTTGCTATTCACCGCTTCTTTGAGGAGCAGGGCTTTATCTATGCACACACACCTCTTATTTCCTGCAGTGACTGCGAGGGTGCAGGTGAAATGTTCAGAGTGACAACTCTTGATATGGAAAATCCTCCCAGAGATGAAGACGGTAACATCGATTACAGTGAGGACTTCTTCGGCAAGAGTGCTTTCCTCACAGTTTCAGGTCAGCTTCAGGGCGAAATTATGGCTCAGGCTTTCGGCAAGATTTATACCTTCGGCCCCACATTCAGAGCTGAAAAGAGCTACACTCAGCGCCATGCTGCAGAATTCTGGATGATCGAGCCTGAAATTGCTTTTGCAGACCTCTGCGACGATATGGAACTTGCAGAAAGCATGATCAAATATGTTATCAACTATGTTATGGAACACTGCAAACAGGATATCGCTTTCCTTAATCAGTTTGTTGATAAGGAGCTTATCGAAAGACTCACAGCAGTTGCTTCATCAGATTTTGCAAGAGTGACATATACTGATGCTGTGAAGATGCTTGAAGAGCATAACGACGAATTTGAATTCAAAGTTTTCTGGGGCTGCGATCTTCAGACAGAGCACGAGAGATATCTCACAGAAACTATATTCAAGAAGCCTGTTTTCGTTACAGATTATCCGAAAGAAATCAAGGCTTTCTATATGAGACTCAATGATGACGGCAAAACAGTTGCTGCCTGCGACCTTCTTGTTATGGGCATCGGCGAAATTGTCGGTGGTTCACAGCGTGAAGAAAGATATGATGTTCTTGTTGACAGAATCAAGGAACTCGGCCTGAAGGAAGAGGACTACTGGTGGTACCTCGACCTGAGAAAGTACGGCGGAACAAAGCATGCAGGCTTCGGTCTCGGCTTTGAAAGACTTGTTATGTACCTGACCGGTATTTCAAACATCCGCGACGTTCTTCCCTTCCCCAGAACAACCGGTTCAGCAGATTTTTAATTCCGACTAACCGATTAAAAGATAATTCGGTATTTAAATTTTCAAACACTCCGAAGGAGGATAAAAATGGCACCGCTTAAAACATATTCAAAAGAGGAGCTTATTGCTTTTAAAGCAGAGCTTCAGAAAAGATATAATGCCTATAAGGCTCAGGGGCTTAAACTCGATATGTCAAGAGGTAAGCCCGGCGCAGACCAGCTGGCAGTTTCAAACGGACTTCTTGACGCAATCACTTCCAGGGACTGGGAGGACGATGAAAGCAACCACAGCCTTGAATACAGAAATTACGGCTTGCTTACAGGTATTATCGAATGTAAAACTATTTTTGCAAAGGCTCTCGGCGTTGATGTAAACAATGTAATAGTTTGCGGCAACTCCAGCCTTAACCTTATGTTTGACTACATCACTCAGTGTATGCTCACAGGTTCAGGCGGAAAGCCCTGGAAGGATCAGGGAAAGCTCAAATTCCTTTGCCCCTCACCGGGATATGACAGACATTTTTCAATTGCCGAATATTACGGCATGGAGCTTGTTCCTGTTGAAATGACTCAGTGGGGTCCTGATATGGATGCTGTTGAGGAGCTTATCAAGGATCCGTCAGTTAAAGGTATGTTCTGCGTACCCAAGTATTCAAACCCCACAGGTGTAACCTACAGCCGCAAAACTGTTCAGAGAATTGCTTCAATGCATCCTGCTGCAGATGACTTCAGAATCATCTGGGACAATGCTTATATTATCCACGACCTTACCGATAACGGCGACGAGCTCGATGACATATTTGATGTTCTTAAAAAGTACGGTAACGAGGATATGGTTATTGAATTCACATCAACCTCAAAAATCAGCTTCCCCGGTGCAGGCGTTGCTGCTCTTGCCGCATCTGACAAAAATATCGAGATGATCAAAAGCCGTATGTCTGTGCAGACCATAGGTTATGACAAGCTCAATCAATACAGACACGTTAAGTTTTACAGAAACATAGACGGCATTAAAAAGCACATGAAGCTTCACAGAAAGATTCTTGCACCGAAGTTTAAGTGTGTTGTCAATCAGTTTGAGGATAAGCTGGCAGATCTTGATATTGCAACCTGGACAGATCCTAAGGGCGGATATTTCATCAGCCTTGATGTTATGCCCGGCACTGCAAAAAGAGTTTATCAGCTTTGCAAAGAGTGTGGAATCACTCTCACCACTGCAGGTGCAACCTTCCCTTACGGAATCGATCCTGAGGATAAGAATATCAGAATTGCACCTTCATATCCTCCTGTTGACGAGCTTATGATTGCAACAAGAATTCTTTGCATCTGCGTTCAGCTTGCAGCATGCGAAAAGCTCCTCGAAGAGGCAGAATAATAACAAAGACGCAGAGGCTTAGGCTTCTGCGTTTTTTTGTACGCGGGGGAGAGAGTTAAGCGATATTTTTTTGCACCGCCGATGAAATTTCATACAGATTTCACATTGGGGTGGTAGAATATGGAAAATTATTAAAACTAATATTTTTTTGTTACTTTTTCAAAGTTTTGACACTATGTATATGAAAGGCATCTGAGGTTGTTTATATAGCTTTGTTTTATATTGGCTTTATATAAAAATAATCATAAACGATAATCTGTATTGAATTAATATATTTTGTGATACAATATATATGAAATGAGTTTATTTGTTAAAGGAGTTGATATCGATGTGGAGTTAATAATAAATATTTAAACAACTAATTTAAACAGGAGAGATTAAATATGATAAAAATAGAAGCATTATTTATAGCAATATATTTATTTTTTGCAGGTTTTATTTACGGTGATGAGCCTGTAAAGTTAGAGTTTACATATGACATTCCCTCAGAGATTTATATCTATGAGCCGGGCGACGCCGTTGAAATAAATCTTACGGTTAAAAATGTCGGCAGACCGTTTAAGGAAAGCACATACTTTTCAAATCTGCTTAGTATCAAAGTTTTCAATCCGGAAGATAATACAGATATATATAATGAGGATGCTGTTATACTGCCGGATGAAACACTTTGGCTTTTTAATCATAATGAAGTGAAAACTTTTAAAGTGGTTTGTTTCATATCGGATGATTCAACCAAGGGAATGTATGATTTAACAGTAAATTATAAAACTGAAGAAACGTTCAAGAATGTGTTCGAAGTTAAGTAAAGGAGATTTTATTTATGAAAAAAATAAAAGTAATAAGCCTTGCTATAGTCATATTTATACTATTGCTTAGTGTTTTTCCGGGTATTGCTTCATTTGAAAAAAAAGATTTGGGTGTTATGGTTGATGACGATAACACGTTCCATAAAATACATTTTTATATAGGTAATGTTGAAAATGAAAAAAGTTCTACTTACATAAATTCTAACAGCTTTTCATATATTAACAATGGAGATGAGTTGAAATCTGCATTGAAAAATATGGAGGAATACTACAAGTTGTACGTAAAAGATACAGAGTCAATTTTAATTACAGTTGAGTTTAATAGTGATTATTGGAATACAAAAGAATTCTTAGCTTTCAGTGCCGAAAAAGAAAACATAGACTCCGTTGAAGATTTAAGAAATTTTAGAAAAAAATTAAATGCTTTTTCAAAGAAATATCATCGGGAAGAAAATGAAAAAAACATCAAAATACTCTCATCTTTTGAGTATGAGAATATTCAAATCGTAGAATATGCACCATTTGTTGTAATGGAAATGGGTGAGTGTGATATCGATTATGAGAATATAGTTGATTTAAGTGAAAATAATAATGTTGCTAATATATCTATAGACTTAAGCCAGAATGTAATGGAACAGGTTTCGTGGAATAATACCTTAAAAGATATTGAAGCATATGATGTTGTTTCTAATCAAACATATACTGGAAATGGAATTAGAGTTGGTATATATGAAAAATCCTTATGTGATACAAATCATTTAAATCTTAGAAATAAGTCTATAACTTTAGATGACACTTATAATAGTTCAAACGAAAGTGATGATTCTATTAGACATTCAAATAGAGTTACATCAATCGTTGCACTAATGGCGCCAGACGCACAATATTTTGTTAGTGGTAATCAAAGTTTACAAGGATTACAGTGGTTTATTGATAAAGAATGTGATGTAGTAAATGCGAGTGTTGTGTTTTCTGAAACAAATGATAATTATGCGAATTTTGAAGCAGGTAGTACCGGTTATAGATATAATTTAGATGGTTTGTTTGATTATCAAATACGGGCTCATTTTATGAGCTTTGTTGCTGCAGCAGGAAACTACAGTAACAACCAAGAGACAGGATATTATCTTCGCTCTCCAGCTTTAACGCACAATGCAATAACTGTTGGAGGAGTAGATAGAGGAGGATTAATCAATACATATTTAGAATATGATACGGGCGCATGTTATATGTCATCTTTACCTATTACAAAGCCAGAAATTTCTGCTATATATGCTGTTAATCTTCCCAATGTTGTACCAACAGTTTATGGCACTAGTTTTTCAGCTCCGCAGGTTACCGGTGCAATAGCTTTGCTTCTTGAAAAGTCGCCTAATTTAGCAACCGATGTAGGTGCAATTAAGGCTTTGATTATGGCTTCGGCAAATAAGACTGAAGATTATGTTGCAGATGTAGGTTATTTGGATGATAGAGTAGGTGCAGGTAGTCTTGATGTAAATGAGCTGTTAAATATTGAAACACTGGGTTATAATTATGTTACACCTGAAATGAATTTAGAAAACACCGTGGTTGCAGGAAAAACTATTAATTTGTCACAAGGTGATGAGTTGCAAGCTGCCGCTTGTTGGTATGCAACATTGCCTTATGCAAATTCAAATCAAAAGTATATTACAAACTATGATCTTAAATTGTATAATGAAAATAATGTTCTTGTGTGCGAATCTACTTTTGATAACACAAATACAGTTGAGTTTATACGATACACTGCTCCAACATCGGGTCAATATACATTATCGGTTTATTTAAACGGTGCTATGAATCCAAATAATCCAAGTGACTATGTGTATTATGCGTGTTATGTAAATTAATATCTTTAAAAGAGGCGGGCTTCGGCTCGCCGTTTTTTCTTTCTAAAACGCGTGCCTCAAAAACAACTGTCAAAGGCTTGCCTTTTTGGCAAAACTATGTTACAATAAACTGATTATAATTCTCTATGTTAAACGGAGGTTTTAAAATGCTTTACACAAGTACAAGAGACAAAAGCGTAAAAGTAACATCAGCTCAGGCTATTGCTCAGGGTATCTCAAAGGACGGCGGTCTGTTCGTACCTGAAACAATTCCTGCTGTCAGCAGTGAATTCATTGATTCGCTCGTTGACCTTGATTATATTTCAAGAGCTAAAAAGGTGCTCTCACTTTATCTCACCGACTACACCGAAGAAGAAATCGATATGTGTGTCAGTGGTGCCTATGCTGCAGGCAAATTCAGCAGTGATAAGGTGTCACCCATAAAGACAATTGCCAAGGGCGAAAACATTCTTGAGCTGTGGAGAGGCCCCACATGTGCCTTCAAGGATATGGCACTTCAGCTTCTTCCTTATCTTCTGACAACTGCTGCTAAAAAGACAGTTGCCGACAAGACTATAGTTATTCTTGTTGCAACCTCAGGCGACACCGGCAAGGCTGCTCTTGAGGGCTTCAAGGATGTTCCCGGCACAAAGATAATGGTCTTCTATCCCAACGACGGTGTAAGCCCCATGCAGAAGCTTCAGATGACCACTCAGGCAGGCGAAAACGTTGCTGTCTGCGCTATCAACGGTAATTTTGACGATGCTCAGAACGGTGTTAAGAAAATCTTTACCGACAAAGATGTTGCAGCAAAGCTTGACGAAAAGGGAATGATGTTCTCATCAGCCAACTCAATCAACTGGGGCAGACTTGTTCCTCAGATTGTTTACTACATCAGTGCTTACTGTGATCTTATCGAAAACGGTACCGTCAAAAACGGTGACGAGGTCAATGTTGTTGTCCCCACAGGCAACTTCGGCAATATTCTTGCTGCATATTATGCTAAAAAGATGGGCGTACCCTTCGGCAAGCTTATCTGTGCATCAAATGCCAATAATGTACTTACCGACTTCCTCAAAACCGGCACATATGACCGCAACAGAAAGTTCTTCACAACAACTTCACCCTCAATGGATATTCTCATTTCATCAAACCTTGAAAGACTTCTCTATCATCTTTCAGGTGAAAACGATACAACCATCAGAGAGTGGATGGGTCTTCTCGGCACTGAGGGCAAATACACTGTAAGCGACGATGTCAAGGCACTTGTGACTGACCTGTTTGATGCAGGCTGCTGTGACGATAAGCAGACTGCCGAAACTATTGCCGCAACCTATAAGAACGGCTATCTTCTTGACACACACACTGCTGTTGCAGTCAAGGTTTATGAGGATTATGTCAAGGCTACAGGTGACAGCAAGGAAACAGTTATCGCTTCAACTGCCAACCCCTATAAGTTCTCAGCTGCCGTACTAGGTGCAGTATCAGAGGTACCTGCAGATGCTGATGAATTCCAGCAGGTTGAGCTTCTCAGAAGTGTAACAGGTGAGCCCTGTCCTGAACAGCTTGCAACACTTAAGGGCAAAACACCCAGATTTACCGATTGCTGCAATAAGGAAGATATGGTAAACAAGGTTTATGAGATGCTTGGCATCTGATAAGAGGTGAACTCTTTTGTCGATATTTACAATAGCTGACACACATCTGTCTTTCAGCAGTGACAAGCCTATGGACGTTTTCGGCGGCTGGAGTGATTATGTGCAGCGCCTTGAAGTTAACTGGCGGCGGCTCATAACAGATGAGGATACGGTGGTTATTCCCGGTGACATTTCCTGGGCAATGTCACTTGAAGGCGCAGAAGAGGATTTCCGCTTTCTTCATAATCTGCCGGGCAAAAAGATTATCCTAAAGGGCAATCACGATTACTGGTGGACCACCAAAAAGAAAATGGATAACTTTCTCATAGAGAAAGGCTTTGACACAATCAGCATACTCCATAACAATGCATTCAAGGTGGGGAACTATGTTCTCTGCGGAACAAGAGGTTGGTTTTATGATGCTGAAAAAAGCGCCGATATGAAGGTGCTTCTGCGCGAAGCCTCACGCCTCGAACGTTCTATAGAAGAGGGCAAAAAGCTTGACGGAGAGATAATAGTTTTTCTTCATTATCCGCCTGTTATGCAGATGGGCAAGTGCGAAGAAATCTTCTCTGTGCTTGAAAAACACGGCATCACACGTTGCTATTACGGCCATCTTCACGGGGAATCTACCAGAAGAAGTGTCACTCAGAAGGTAGACGGTGTGGAATTATCTCTCATTTCTGCGGATTTTTTAGCTTTTTGTCCCCAATTAGTGGAAAAAATTTGAAAAAACTATGGAAATTTGAAAACAATGCTGATATAATATATGGGTTAAATTGTGAGTGGGTGTATGAAACCCACGGAATAGGAGTTTTGAAATGTTAAAATCATCAAACAAAGTTGAAACAAATGTTTATGCTCTTGAAATCGGAATTGATGCTGAAGCATTTGAAAAGGCACAGAATCAGGCATTCAATAAGCAGAAGGGTAAGATTCAGCTTCCCGGCTTCCGTAAGGGCAAGGTAACACGTAAAGTTGCTGAAAAGTTCTTCGGCACAGCATGGCTCTATGAAGATGCTCTTGACCTTCTCTTCGGTGATGCAGTTGAAGCAGCTGTTAAAGAAGCAGGTCTTGATATGGTTGGCACAAAGAGCGCTGACGTTAAGGAAATCGGCCCCGCAGGCGTTGAAATGACAGTTGAAATTTTTGTTAAGCCTGAAATTGAAATCACAGAGTATAAAGAACTCAAGGCTACCAAGAAAAAGGTAGAAGCAACTGATGAGGAAGTTGAAGAAAGAATCAAGAACCTCGTTGAAAGAAATGCACGTCTTATCTCAGTTGAAGACAGAGCAGTAGTTGACGGTGATATCACAGTTATCGATTTCGAAGGCTTTGTTGACGGCGTTGCATTTGAAGGCGGCAAGGGTGAAAACTATGAGCTCACAATCGGTTCAGGTCAGTTTATCCCCGGCTTTGAAGAGCAGATCATCGGTCACTCAATCGGTGAAGAATTTGATGTAAATGTCAAGTTCCCCTCAGAGTACACTCCCGAGCTTGCTGACAAGGATGCTGTGTTCAAAATCAAGCTTCACGAAATCAAGGTTAAGGAGCTTCCCGAAGTAGATGACGAGTTTGCACAGGATGCTGCAGACTGCGACACAGTTGAAGAGCTCAAGAAGAGCCTCAAGGATGAAATCAAGGCTCAGAAGGAAAGCGAAAACGCAAGAGATATCGAAAGCCAGCTTCTTGACAAGCTTGCTGAAAACGTAAAGGGCGAAATCCCTGAGGTTATGTTTGAAAACGAACTCAACGCTCAGATCAGAGATATGGATTACAGACTTTCAATGCAGGGTCTCAACTTTGAAACATATCTTCAGTATATGGGTATGACAGTTGAAATGTATAAGGAGCAGGCTAAGCCTCAGGCTGAAAAGAATGTTAAGATACGTCTTGCTCTTGAAAAGATTGCTGTTCTTGAAAATCTCGATGCAACTGAAGAAGAAATCGAAGCAGAATATGAAAAGTTTGCTGCACAGTACGGCATGGAAATCGAAAAGATCAAGGAAGTTGTTCCTGCTGACGGTCTTAAGGCTGATATGCTTAAGGAAAAGGCAATCAAGTTTGTTGTTGACAATGCAAAGGTTACAACAGCAAGAAAGCCCAGAGCTAAGAAAGAAGAGCCTGCAGCAGAATAATTAGTGTTTATTTAAAGTATAATTAACACAGAATAACTATAATGAGGTGGAACTGGCTGAATTTGTCAGTTCCTCTCTTCCACTTATAAATAAATTCATTTTAAATTTAAGGAGGCATAATTATGGCATTAGTACCTTATGTTGTGGAACAGACAAACCGTGGTGAAAGACAGTATGATATTTATTCAAGACTTTTGAATGACAGAATCATCGTTCTTTCAGACGAAGTTAACGATGCAACTGCAAGCCTCGTAGTAGCACAGCTGCTTTTCCTTGAAAGTCAGGACAGCGAAAAGGATATCAGCTTTTATATCAACAGCCCCGGCGGAAGTGTAACTGCAGGTATGGCAATTTATGACACAATGCAGTATATCAAGTGCGATGTTTCAACAATCTGCATGGGTCTTGCTGCAAGCATGGGCGCATTCCTTCTTTCTTCAGGCACAAAGGGCAAGAGACTCATTCTTCCCAATGCTGAGGTTATGATTCACCAGCCTTCAGGCGGTGCAAGAGGTCAGGCAACAGATATCAAGATTGTTGCTGACCACATTTTAAGAACAAAAGAAAAGCTCAACCAGATTCTGGCTGACAACACAGGCAAGCCTATCGATGTTATTGCTGCAGACACAGAGCGTGATAACTTCATGACAGCCGAAGAGGCTCTCGAGTACGGTCTTGTTGATAAAATTCTCTATAAGAGGTAATCAGATTATGGCAAGAGATGGTGACATCAAAGAAAAAAATATCAGATGTTCATTCTGCGGCAAGGCTCAGAATGAAGTCAAATCATTAATTGCCGGTCCCGGTGTTTACATCTGCGACCAATGCATCGAGCTTTGCCAGTCAATTGTTGACGATATGGCTCAGGAAGAAAATTCCAAGGAAAGTGAGCTCGATTTCACAACTCTCAAAAAGCCCCACGAAATCAAGGCTAAGCTTGACGAGTACGTAATTGGTCAGGAAGAAGCTAAAAAAGCGCTGAGCGTTGCAGTTTATAATCATTACAAGAGAATTTACACCGGAAACAAAGGTGAGGTGGAAATAAGCAAGAGTAACATTCTTATGCTTGGTCCCACCGGTGTGGGTAAAACAATGCTTGCCCAGACCCTTGCAAGAATTCTTGATGTACCTTTCGCAATTGCCGATGCAACAACTCTCACTGAAGCCGGTTATGTTGGTGAAGACGTTGAAAACATTCTTCTCAGACTTATTCAGGCTGCAGACTTTGATGTGGAAAGAGCTGAAAGAGGCATTATCTACGTCGATGAAATTGATAAAATTGCGCGTAAGAGTGAAAGCACCTCAATCACCCGTGACGTAAGCGCTGAGGGAGTACAGCAGGCGCTGCTTAAAATTCTTGAGGGTACTGTTTCAAATGTACCGCCTCAGGGTGGCAGAAAGCATCCTCAGCAGGAATTTATCCAGATAGATACCACTAATATACTTTTCATCTGTGCAGGTGCTTTTGACGGCATTGAAAAGCAGGTTGAAAAGAGAATGGGTAACTCCGGTCTTGGCTTCGGTGCTGAAATAAAGAATAAAAAGGACTATGAAAAGGATAAGATTATGCACAAGGTTGTGCATCACGATCTTGTTAAATTCGGTCTTATTCCTGAGCTTGTGGGTCGACTTCCCGTTATAACAGCTCTGGATAATCTTGACGAAGATGCACTTGTCAGAATTATGTCTGAGCCTAAAAATGCTCTCGTAAAACAGTATCAGTATCTTTTCGGCATTGACGGAATTGAGCTTCGTTTTGAAGAGGATGCGCTCAGGGCAATTGCAGAGAAAACTCTTGAATCAGGCACAGGTGCCCGCGGTCTTCGTTCAATTATAGAAAAACTCCTTATGGAGTATATGTACGACTTCCCGTCAAGCGGTGCTTCAGGAGTGCTCACAATAACAAAAGACACTGTAACAGACGGTGCTGCTCCTGTTTTTGAAGAAAAAGACATAACTCAGATAAAAAATGTCAAGTTACCTTTGCCAAAACGCAAAAAGTCTGAATAATCTATTGACTTTTTATATTGGTGTGTGGTAAAATACCATAGCATAAAAATTACGGAGGTTTAATTCCATGACAGCTCTTCAGTATGTATTAGCAATTCTTATTATATTAGTTTCTATTGTTATCATTGGTCTTGTTATGCTTCAGGAAAGCAAGCAGCAGGGTCTTTCAGGCGTAATTTCAGGCGCTGCAGAAAGCTTCTTCGGCAAGAATAAGGGTAAGACAGCAGAAGCTAAGCTTGTGCTTTTCACAAAGATCGCAGGTGCACTTTTCTTTGTTCTTGCACTTGTTGCATCACTTCTTGTTCTCTTTGGTGCATAAGCAAACATATTGACATTAAACTCAGACGGCGGAAAGTTGTTTCCGCCGTCTGTTTTATTTTGAGGCGGAGGGTAGCTTCGGCGGCTCCACATGCCGTGCAACGGCAGAACGGCTGCGCCGTGAGAAACCGCAAGCGGTTTCAGTGGAGCCGCCGCCCACTTGACACAGCTCTCCCATATAGGTTATACTTAAAGCATCAAGCAAAGGAGAATGACTATGGATAAAGCAGTAATTATAAATAAAGAAAAATGCATCGGCTGCGGCAAGTGTGTGAAGGACTGCGTCGGAGGCAAGCTCAAATTGGTTGACGGCAAGGCGGAGTTTATGTTTTCACGTTGCATTGAGTGTGGTCACTGCTATGCAATCTGCCCTGTAGGTGCCGTTTCAATGGCAAATTTCCCTGAAACTGCGGAAGAAAAGCCGGTGAGTATGACAGAAATTGACAGCGAAACACTTCTTTCTGCCATGAAATCAAGAAGAACAATCCGTCAGTTTAAATCACAGCCTGTCAGTGATGATGATATTGCTAAAATCTTAGAAGCAGGCAGATACTGTCCCACAGGCACCAATGCTCAGGATTTTTCCTTTATTGTGCTTCGCGAAAAGAAAGACGAAGCAGAGAAGGAAGCTGTGAAGCTTTTCCGTACTGCACAGAAAGCGGCAACCCCGTTTTCATCCTATATAAAATATTTTGATATAGACGACAGGTTTTTCTTTAAGAATGCTCCCGTTGTTATTTTAGTCACATCAAAGAGCAGCACCAGCGGATGCCTTGCATCATCTTATATGGAGCTTATGGCATATAGCTTAGGTCTGGGTGTGCTTTATAGCGGATTTTTTGTTGCAGCTGTGAAATTCAGCAAAAAGCTTTCATCAATGCTCTCACTTGAAAAGGGCAGCAAGCTTGTGACATGTCTTGTTATCGGTCATCCCGATGTTGATTATGAAAGAATACCTCCGAGAAAAGAAGCAAAAATCAAATGGTTATAATTCACAAATATGCAGAATTTTTCCTTCATTGGAAAGTTCTGCATTATTTTTTATTGCACTTAAACACATAATGTGTTATAATATACCAGTTAAAGGAAAGAAGGTGAAGGCTTGGCTCAGTTCGATGAAAAGGCACTGAAAGCACATATAAAATCAGGTGAATTTTTCCCGATTTATCTTGTCTGCGGTGATGAGGATTATCTTAAGAAAACCTACACAGACATGATTGCTTCAAAAAATGTTGAGCCTGCCTTCGAAAGCTTCAACCTGCAGAAATTTGAGGGCAAGGGTCTTGAGCTTGCCGATGTTTTTGAGCAGGCAAGCATTATGCCCATGATGAGTGATAAGCGCTGCCTGATAGTCGAGGATTATAAGCTTGAAGGCATCAGCGAAAAGGACTATTCCCTTATCTGCAATTATGTTGAATCTTCACCTGAAACCTCAATAGTGATTTTTCAGCAGAAAAACCCTGAATTTTCCTTGTCTAAAGCGAAAAATGCAGTTGATGTTATTTCAAAATTTGGTGCCGTATGTGTTCTTAATAAGAGAAAAGGCAACGAGCTTATAAAGCCTCTTATTTCATCTGCAAACAAGCAGGGCTGCACATTGACTCCTCAGATGGCAGACTATCTTGTCAGTGTTGTGGGCGATGACTTCAATGTGCTTATAAATGAGCTTCACAAGGTCTGTGGCTATGCGGCCTCGGGAGAAATAACAAAAGCCCATATTGATGCAGTTGCCATAAAAAGCGATGAGGCAAAAATTTACGATCTGACGAAAGCTCTTATGCTGAAGGATTTCGATAAGGCTTATAAGGTGCTTCATATTCTTCTTAAAAGCAAGGTCAAGCCGGAGTATATTCTCGGCACAATTATCAGCACCTATGTGGATATGTACAGAGGAAAGGTTTCTCTTTCCTGCGGTGAAAGAGCAGATGTGCTTGCAAACGATTTTTCTTACGGCAAGAGAGCATTTGCCTTGTCAAACGGCGCAAGAGATGCCTCAAGAATCGATTTGCCCACACTGCGCAGATGCCTTGACGTTCTCTCTGAAGCAGATATGAAGCTGAAAAAAAGCTTTGATGATGAAGCCCTCGTTCTCGAGCAGCTTATGGTCAAGCTTTTCCTTGTGGCAAACGGAGAAAAAGTATGATTAAACTTGACAGACCCGTTATAGTTGAGGGTAAGTATGACATAATCAAGCTGTCGAATATAATAGATGCACTTATAATTAAAACTGACGGTTTCGGCATATTCAAGGATAAAGAAAAGCAGAAGCTGCTGCGTCGCCTTGCAGGTGAAAAGGGTATAGTTGTTCTGACAGACAGTGATTCAGCAGGCTTTCTGATAAGAAAGTTTATTTCTTCGAGTGTGCCTGCAGATAAAATAACTCACGTGTATATTCCTGACCTGTACGGCAAGGAAAAGCGAAAAACCGAAATGTCAAAGGAAGGCAAGCTTGGCGTGGAGGGAATTCCCGAAGAGATAATTATCGATGCTTTCAGAAAAGCGGGGGTAACCTGCGAACAGACAGAGTCAGAGGACCGCCGCCGTATAACCAACATTGATCTTTATGAGTGCGGCCTTATGGGAAGAGAAAACAGTAAGGAAAAAAGGGAGATTCTTCTTAGGAGCCTTGCACTGCCCGAGAGGATGTCGACCTCATCACTTATCAGAATACTTAACACTTTTGTTACCTATGAAGAATTTATCAGAAAAGTAAAGGAGCTGAACTTATGCGAATAGGCCACGGCTATGACGTACACAAGCTTGTTGAAGGCAGACAGCTTATCCTTGGCGGTGTAGATATACCTTATGAAAAGGGACTGCTGGGACATTCGGATGCAGATGTGCTTCTTCACGCAATATCTGACAGCCTTTTAGGTGCAGCTGCCTTGGGCGATATAGGCAAGCTTTTTCCTGACAATGACCCGCAGTTCAAAGGGGCGGACAGTCTTGTGCTTTTAAAGCAGGTCTATG
>JAZNUW010000159.1:0-13007 GCA_045592465.1 Acutalibacteraceae bacterium
AATCAAATGCAACACTCTGTTTATGAAAGCAAAGACAACGATTGGTGAGAACGGTTTGTTGCAAGGCGCATTGACTGATGAAGATTTGCAGAGAGTCAATGCCTTGATTGAAAATATGAAAATCAAGCAATTTGATTGTGGGCACGGTATTCATACAGAAAAGGCAAACCAGTTTGTGGAAGCAATAATTTCAATTTGACCAATTCCGATTTATCGGGTTTTTGACAATTAAGCTATAAATAAAGCACTTGCTTAAGAGCAGGTGCTTTTTATTTTTTTACATCTTATTAACAAAACGTCAACAACTTTAATCTGTAATGCAAACCTTCAGAGTGATATTATGTCTGTGTATCTATATTAAAGGAGTTGCTACAGAATGAAAACAAATCTAACTAAAAAAATCCTTTCACTCTTGCTTGCAGTGCTTATTCTCCTCTCGTCAATGAGCGTCATAGCATTTGCAGCATCAGGCAAAAACAGCTATCCCATTATTTATGTTCACGGCTTTATGTCAAGCGACATCAATGCTGATAAGGATGACCCCGACAGCGAGCTTTACTTCCCGATGCAGACAGAGCATATTCTCGACGGTGTCAAGGAAGCTGTTCCTGCGCTTGGTGCACTTGTGCTCAAAGGTGACTGGGATGCCTTCGGTAACGGTATCGCCCCTGTGCTCGAGAACATTTTTTACGGACTTTACAATAACCCCGACGGTTCAACAAAAGAAAACTCAGGCACATATTTTGAGTACCCCACAAAAGAGGAAATCAAAAACAGTGACGAAATCGATTTTGATTATGACTGGCGTCGCGACCCCATTGAAATAGCAGATGACCTTAATGATTTTGTTAAGTACGTCAAGAAGGTAACCGGCAAAAAGAAGGTTTCTCTCAGCTGTCATTCACTCGGTGGTGTTATTGTACTTTCCTATCTTTCAGTTTACGGCAATTCAGATATTCACGGTGTAGCCTTTGATGCAACTGCAATTTATGGCGAAAGCTATACGGGTGACCTGCTTTCAGGCAATATTGAGCTCAGCAGCAAATCAACTCTTTATGCCATTGAAAATATGCTCGTGGGCAACGATGTGGAATATCTTGTTGACAGCCTTCTTGAAATTTTTGAACAGGCAGGTCTTTTTGAGTTTGTTGCCGACCTTGCCAATGACATTGTTGCCAAACTCAAAGCACAGATTCTCGAGGCTCTTGCACCTCTGTTTGCAAACTGGCTGACTATCTGGGCAATGATTCCCGATGAGCAGATAGACGAGGCTATTGATTTCGTTTTTGACGAAATCTATGATGAAGACGATAAGGATGCAAAGAAGCTTCTTAAAAAGATCAGGAAGTATAATAAGGTTGTAAGAAAGAATAAGAGCAAGACTCTGAAAAATCTTGATAAAAACGGAAGAGTTATTGTAATTTCAAGATATGGCTATGCATCACTTGCAGTTACCCCCTCATGGGACAATATGAGTGACGGCACCGTTGACACGAAGTATAACTCCTTTGGCGCAACAACTGCTCCTGTGGGCACAACCTTCAGCGATGAATATCTTAAGGGCAAGGATATGAAGTATATTTCACCCGATAAAACTGTTGACGCCTCAACCTGCCTTTTCCCCACAAAGACATGGTTTATAAGAAACTTTTCACATTCATGGAACTGCGACACTCTTGACATTATGATACATACCCTGCTTAATTCAAAGAAGGAAGCAACGGTCAACACCTATAAGGAATATCCGAGATTTATGAAATATGTGGCATCTGAGGATATTATCTGCCCTGATGATGAGAGTGTTGAGCTCAGAACTCTGCCGGTGAACTTTGTAGAGAGTATAGTCTTCTTCTTTAAAGCATTTATCGGCTTTATAACCAAGAAATAAAATTATAAGAAATCCGCCTCAACGTTTGGTTGCAGGCGGATTTCTGATTTATGCGGATTTAAAAACGGCTTCTCCGTTTTCGGCAAAACAGGTGTAGGCATTTGAAGGCTGAATTCTGCCCGAGAGAATTTCTTCTGAAAGCTTATCCTCAACCTTTGTCTGAAGTGCCTTTCTCAAAGGTCGCGCACCGTAAACTCTGTCAAAGCCTGCTTCGGCAACGATATCTGCAATTTCTTCTGAGAAGGTCATTTCTATATTCATTGACTTGAGTCTTGCCTTAAGCTCATTTATCATGCGTTTTGCAATAAGACCTGTTTCTTCTTTGGTGAGCTGACTGAAAACGGTTATTTCATCAATTCTGCCGAGAAACTCAGGTCTGAAGGCTTTCTTAAGCTCATTCATAACTGCAAGCCTTATCTGTTCGTCGGTGAGTGCTCCCGAGCCTTCGCCGAAGCCTATCGAGGAGTTGCCCGAGGCAATATGCTTTGCACCGAGGTTTGAGGTCATGATTATTACTGTGTTTTTAAAGTCAACCTTTCTGCCGGTTGAGTCGGTGAGAATGCCGTCATCCAGAATCTGAAGAAGCATATTGAAAACATCGGGATGTGCCTTTTCAATTTCATCAAAGAGAATGATGCTGTAAGGTTTTCTTCTCACTTTTTCTGTCAGCTGACCGCCTTCGTCATATCCCACATATCCCGGAGGTGAGCCAACAAGCCTTGAAGCATTGTGCTTTTCCATATACTCACTCATATCAAGGCGGATAACTGCATTTTCGTCACCGAACATTGCTGCACCGAGAGCCTTGCAGAGCTCTGTTTTGCCCACCCCTGTGGGGCCAAGGAAAATGAATGAGCCAATGGGTCTCTTCGGGTCCTTCAGGCCGCTTCTGCCTCGCCTGATAACCCTTGCAACTGCCTCAACTGCCTTATGCTGACCGATGATGCGTTCGTGGAGAATATCCTCCAGCTTAAGAAGCCTTTCACTTTCGCTGCCGGTGATTTCGTTTACGGGTATTCCTGTCCAGGAGGAAACCACATCGGCAATTTCACCGGGTGTTACCTCACCGTAAGAGTGTGCAGATTCCTCTTTCCAGTTAGCCTTTGCCGCTGTGAGCTGACTCATAAGCTCTTTTTCTTTATCTCTGAGCTTTGCCGCTGCCTCGAAATCCTGAGAATCAATTGCTGCAGCCTTTTC
The DNA here is from genome assembly GCA_045592465.1 of Acutalibacteraceae bacterium. GTDB lineage: Bacteria > Bacillota > Clostridia > Oscillospirales > Acutalibacteraceae > UBA6857. Next base: position 3,086 of record JAZNUW010000159.1, read on the forward strand.
ACCTGTGATATCCTTGAGCTTCTTTTCTGTTTCTTTCACCTCAGGGGGCATAGTGTAAGCGCGCAGTCTCACCTTTGAACAAGCTTCATCGATGAGGTCGATAGCCTTATCGGGCAGAAAACGGTCACTTATATATCTGACAGACATTCTAACTGCCTGGGTGAGAGCCTCGTCTGTAATTTTGACTTTGTGATGAGCCTCATATCTGCTGCGCAGGCCCTTGAGGATTTCTTCGGCTTCTTCCTGGGTCGGCTCACCGACCTTGACAGACTGAAAACGCCTTTCAAGAGCAGAATCCTTTTCTATATATTTTCTGTATTCTTCAAGTGTGGTTGCACCTATTACCTGCAATTCACTTCTTGCAAGTGACGGCTTCAGAATATTTGCCGCATCAACTGCACCCTCTGCAGAGCCTGTGCCGATGAGGTTGTGAACCTCGTCAATGAAAAGAATGACGTTGCCTGCTTTGACGGTTTCTTCTATGCAGGCCTTGATTCGTTCTTCAAAATCACCGCGGTACTTTGTGCCTGCAACCATGCTAGTCAGGTCAAGGCAGACGATGCGCTTGTTTTTAAGAGTTTCGGGCACCTCGTCACCTGCTATTTTGCAGGCAAGCCCTTCTGCTATTGCGGTTTTGCCCACACCCGGCTCACCTATGAGGCAAGGGTTATTTTTTGTTCTTCGTGAAAGAATTTCAATAACTCGTTCAATTTCTTTTTCTCTCCCTATAACAGGGTCAATTTCACCCTTGTGAGCCTTGACGGTAAGATCGTTGCCGTATTTGTCAAGAGAGGGTGTGTTGCTCTTCTGAGCACTGCGTGAAGACCTTGATGAGGCGGGATATGAGCCTTTGTTTTTCTGTGAATCAAGCTCGCCGAGAAGCACTGCAGGGCTTTGTCCGAGCTGTGACAATATATAACTGCAGCAGCTGTCGTCTTCACTCAGAAGAGCTGACAGCAGGTGCTCAGTGCCAACGTATCCGGCGTTGCTTTGTTTTGCAGCATAAACCGAAAGCTCGATAATGTGCTTGCAGCGCGGGGTGAAATCCTCGGGAGTGAGCACTGTAGGGATTCCTATGCCGACAGTTTTGCGAATTTCCTCTTCAACAGCTGCAAAGGTTATGCCCTTTGATGAGAGGATGCTTGTGGCTACACTGTCGCCCTCTTTGATAAGACCTGCAAGAAGATGCTCACTGCCTATATATGTGTGACCTGAATTTTCAGCCGTTTCAACGGCATAGTTAAGTGCTTTGTTTGCTTTTTCTGTGAAGCCTGTGAATTTATACATAGGGATTACCTCCTGTTCTGATAAAAAAGATAGAGAAAAAGACCATTCATAAATACAGAGTATTTTTCACGAATGGTCTTTTTTGATATTTAAGACTTATGCAAGCTCTTCTTTTACTTTCTGTGCTCTGAGAATATCGCGTTCGTTACGGCTGAGAGTCTTTCCTGCTGCACAGTTAAGTGTGGCAGGCTGAAGAGTGACTGTAAGGGCGCTTAGCTTTTCGGCGGGGATAGACAAAATGCCTTCGCTCACTCCGACGCGTACAAAGGAGATAAGCTTCATAAGCTCGTCTGAAGTCAGCTTATAAGCGCTTGTGAGAATGCCGTAAGCACGTGAAATGTTGTCAAGATAATCTTCATCCTTAACAAGAGAAGAACGTGCCTGTTTTTCCTGTGAAATAATCTGCATTGCTATTGAATTAAGGTTTTTGATAGCTGCCTGCTCGCTGATGCCCAGAGTAACCTGGTTGCTGAGCTGATAGATATCTCCGCTGACCTCTGAGCCTTCACCGTAAGAGCCTCTGAGAGTGAGACCTAATTTTGCAACGGTGGTGCTCAGACGGTGCATTGCGCCTTTTTTTGCAAGGGCAGGAAGATGCAGCATTACGCTGGCTCTCAGGGCAGTGCCGATGTTGGTGGGGCACTGTGTAAGATATCCGAGCTTATCGTTAAAGGCATAAGAAAGTCTGCCCTCAAGGATTTTATCAAACCTGTGAGCCTGTTCGAAAGCATCTTCAAGTGAAAGTCCGGGAAGGATAGTCTGTATTCTTATATGGTCTTCTTCACAGACCATAATGCTTGTGTCTTCCTCTTCTGAAAGAAGGAGACTTCTGCCCTGGGTGTCGCAGGCAAATTCGGGACTGATAAGGTGCTTTTCAGCGAGTGACACAGTCTGAGCAGGGGAGAGTGCTGACATATCAATGAAGCTCAGGGCCTCATCCTTGAGGATATCTCTTACGGTTTCACCGACTTCTCTTTTCTGCTCGGGTGACAGCCTTGCAGGGAAGGGATAAACAGAAATATTTCTTGCAAGACGCACTCTTGTGCTAAGACAGATATCGCCTTCGTTTCCTTTGTTACGGTACCAGTTCATATCAGTTTTCTCCTTTCAGCATTTTTATTTCATCTCTGATAATTGCAGCTCTTTCAAAGTTCTGCTCGTCTATAGCTTTGCTCATTTCCTTTTGCAGATCAGCAATTTTTTCTTCGGTTGTTTTTTCTTTAGGTACTATAGGGTCTGCGGTGTTTTCGGGTATTGCACCTGCGTGCTTGACTTTGCCATGAATTCTCTGTATCGAGGGAAGAAGTTTTGAATAAAACTTTTCATAACAGTTTGCACAGCCTACATTACCTGATCTGATAATATCATCAAAGCTGCAGCCGCACATTTCACAGCGCTCTGTTTTTGCTTCGGCAGGGGCAAGAAGACTATCTTCAAAAAAGCTTGAAAGCAGTGAGGGAAGGTTGAATGAAAAATCATCGAAAAAGTTATTATATCCGAGACTCTGAGCGCAGGCACTGCAAAGATGACTCTGTGTGGCTTCGCCGTTTATCACTCTTTTGATATGAGTTGTTGCTTCGTTTTTCTTACAGTTCTGACATAACATATTATTATCCTCCTTAAAATTATCTGATTATTGATAAGAGCATCTGCTTGAAAATATTTGCTCTGATAAGATTTCTTATTTCAGCAGGGAGCCCCTTATAGTTAGCTTCGCTTATGGCAGCGGTCATTATTGCTGCGTCCCGTCGGGAAATAAGCCCGTGGTGGATAAGGTTGATTATATGGCTTTCTGCTGTGCCTTCATCCAGGGATGAGCCTATGCTTCTTACCACCTGCAGAAGCAGGGTGTTTTCGTCATAGCTGACTCTGGTTATTCTTATGCAGCCTCCGCCGCCTCGCTTGCTTTCAACTATGAAGCCCCTTTCGGGGGTGAATCGTGAAGCAAGCACATAGTTTATCTGGCTGGGGACGCATCCGATATTCTGTGCAAGAACGTTGCGCTGAATTTCAATTTCACTTTTGTCTTCAAGCATATCGGTTATCATCTGTGCAATTATATTGGAAAGGTTAATGGTCATCACATCCTTTGTTTGACTTTGACTATCTTTGACTTTCAACATCTTCATTATATATCACTCTTAGCAAAATTCAAAGGTCAAAAAAGGTCAAATTGAGATTAAAAAAGCCTGAATTTTAAAATTAGCTCTCGTTTTCTTCGCTTTTCAATAAATTTTGACTTGTTTCGTGAAATGATAATCTGTTTTGATGCTCAGAAGTTTTTGACCTTTCGACAAAAGCCAGCGGGTCGGGGATAATATCCTTATCTGTCAGGGGCACAGAGCCGTTAGGAATGTGTCTGAAAATATGTTTATGCATAAAAAGCCTCCCGTATATAACTATAATTATTTTTATCACACAGGCCTTTTTTATGCAGTAACCTAAAAGCAGGGGAATGCGTATAATGACATTGAAGAGCGAAAAATCGCTCATCAAAAAAGGGAGGTAGACATAATGTCTTGTAACAACGGTTTATTTGGTGGCAGCGCTTGCTCATGGATTGTAATTCTTCTTATCTTATCAATGTGCTGCGGTAATGACGGCGGCCTTTTCGGCGGCAACGGCTGCAATAACAATTGCGGTTGCAACGGCGGGTGCGGCTGCGGCTGCGACAACGGTTGCGGTTGCTGAAAGCAAAAAGGAGAGCTCTGAGGGCTCTGCTTTTTATTTGAGATTAATTATACATAGGTTGTAACAAGGAAGTTGAGTGAATATGCCTCGTTGGCGTTATAAACGGGCTTATCCTTTTCATTGAGTTCGCCTGTGTCGTTCTTAAGAAGACCCTTGGGAATAGTGATTGTGAGTCTTGTGCCTGTTGCAGGTGTGGGAACACCGTCAACAAGACTTATTTTAATATACTGACACTGCTTGCCTTCATATTCCATAGTTTCTGAAGTGACTGAGAAGTGTACAGGATATTCTGTGCCGGTGATAGGTGTATACATATCGCCGTAGAAGTTGATATCATGTGTTTCATAAACAGTTTCGAACTTCTTATCTGACTTGATGATAAGATAATATGTTCTGGGGTCTGCCTTATATGATTCGTCATCGTTTATTTCGATGATTTCTGTTCCGAGCTGCTCAAGTGTGAAGTAGTTATAGGTGGGCTTGGGAGCTGAGAGGTCAGCCTTGAAATCTTCAATAACCTTATAGAAACCGAAGAAAGCACCGATTGTTCTTCGGAAAGCCTCGATAGCAGTGAGAAGAACTCTTGTTGTGCGGATGTGACCGTCAGTCTTGGGCTTCCACACAGCTATAAGAACTTCCTGACCGTCGATATAAAGCTTATCGCCGGCATAATACATCTTGCCGGTTTCTTCATGCTGCCAACCAACAAACTCATAGTCAACTGAAAGGGGAGTGTCATTTGTTACAGTGTACATACCGGGTGATGAGAATGAGAATGTGGGGCTGGGCTTATACATAATTGAAATGCCGCTGAGAGTTTCCATTTCATATACGATACCGTAAATGATAGGCTCGTCGGGTTCAAGACCAACACTGCCGCCGATATTTCCGGGAATGTCTTCAATTGCAGAAGCAGGGATGCTCATGCATGAGAAAATGCACATAGCTGCCAGAAAAAGTGCTATAATTTTTTTCATAATTAATACCTCCGAGTATTACAGATAGAATCATTATATAGCAAATTGCTGATGCTATATTTACAAAATAGAAAAATAAAACAAAAAACTGACAAATTATTTCAATTTTAGTCTGCAGAAGTTGAAGTTATAAAAAAATACTTTTAAAAGAACTTTACTTTTTCGGTGAAAAGAATTACTATATAATAAATAAGTATGCCGTCAGCAATAAACGGCTCAGTGAGGAAAGATATAATGAAAATAATGTTTCTTTGCACGGGGAACACCTGCCGCAGCCCTATGGCGCAGGCTCTGATGAAAGAAAAATGCCGTCAGCCCGGTCCGATAACGGAAATAACCTCTTGCGGTCTTGCTGCATACAGCGGTGATGCTGCAAGTGAAAACGCAGTTTCGGTTATGGCAGAAAAAAATATAGATATATCCTCTCACAGAGCAAGACCCTTCAGCCTTTATATGGCAGACGAATATGACAGGTTTATAGTGATGAGTCCTTCTCATAAGAATGTACTTTGTCAGTTTGTGCCTGAGGAAAAAATAACCGTTCTCGGCGGGGGAATAGCTGACCCTTACGGCGGCAGCACAGACGCGTACAGACTCTGCAGAGATGAAATTGACCGTGCGCTGGATGAGCTGCTGAAGGTTGAAGTTTTTTCTATGTGCGAGGGTGATGTGGCTGATATTGCCCTTATTGAAAAAGAGTGCTTCAGCGAGCCCTGGAGCGAAGAGGGAATAAGAAGTGAATTGTCTGACCCCACTGCCGGCTTTTATGTGGCAAAAATTATGGGCGAAACGGCAGGGTACATTGGTATGCATTCGGTGCTTGACGAGTGCTATATTGCAAATGTTGCCGTCAGAGGCACTATGAGGCGAAGAGGCGTTGCGGATGCTTTGCTCAGCTTTGCGCAGAAGGAAGCCGAAAAAAGAGGCTGCAGCTTTATTTCTCTCGAAGTGAGAGTGAGCAACACCCCTGCAATTAAGCTTTATGAAAAGCATGGATATGTTTCTCAGGGTGAAAGAAAGAACTTTTACCGTGACCCTGTGGAAAATGCACTTATTATGACAAAATTTCTTAGTGAGGAAAAATAAAATGAAAATTTTAGCAATAGAATCATCCTGCGATGAAACTGCGGCAAGTGTGGTTGAAGACGGAAGAAGAGTTCTTTCAAATGTGGTGGCATCTCAGGTTGCAGAACATAAAATTTACGGTGGTGTGGTGCCCGAAATAGCATCGCGCCGTCATGCTGAAGCTATAAGCGGTGTGGTCCAGAAGGCGCTTGAAGATGCAGACTGCACTCTTGATAGCATAGATGCAGTGGCTGTGACCTATGCACCGGGGCTTATAGGGGCACTTCTTGTCGGTGTGAATTATGCAAAGGGTCTTGCCTTTGCAAAGGGTCTGCCTCTTGTGCCGGTGCATCATCTGCGCTCACATATTGCGGCAAACTATATAACCCATCAGGAGCTGAAGCCTCCCTTTTTCTGTCTTGTTGTCAGCGGCGGCAACACAATGATGGTTGAGGTTAAGGATTACACCGATTTCAGTGTTATCGGCAGAACAAGAGATGATGCTGCAGGTGAAGCTCTTGACAAGGCTGCAAGAACAATGGGCATACCTTATCCCGGTGGACTTAATATGGATAAGCTTGCAAAAGACGGCAACAGCACTGCCTTTAAATTCCCGACACCAAAGGTTGAGGGCTGTCCTTATGATTTCAGTTTTTCGGGACTTAAAACAAGTGTTATAAACATAATTCACAATGCTTCTCAGAAGGGTGAAGAGATAAACAATGCTGACCTTGGTGCATCCTTTATGAAGGCCGTGTCAAACTGCCTTATTAAAAACACAGAAAAGGCTATGCTTGACACAGGACACAAAACCCTTGTGCTTGCAGGCGGTGTTTCAGCCAACAGTGTGCTGAGAAATGACGTTGAGGTACTCTGCCGTAAGCATGGCTGGAAGCTTTATCTGCCTGAGCTTTCTCTTTGCGGTGACAACGCGGTTATGGTAGGCTCACAGGGCTATTATGAATATCTCAGCGGAAATATTGCAGGTCTCGAGCTTAATGCCTTTGCAGGAAAGAGCATAGAGGAGTAAAACTGCAAGGATTAATATTCCAAAGCGAACAATACGGATAAACAAAAACATCAGGTCACTATAAGTGAAAGTGACCTGATTAGTTTTTTGTATAAAATTTTATCAGTAAATTGTTTCCTTGGATCTGAAATTGTATCCGTGATCTTCAAGGCGTTTCATATTGCGAAGAATGTAGCCTGCACCTTTTGCGGCACAGTGCTCAGGGTCTGCGGCGCGTGTGACCCTGATGCCAAGTCTTTCGGTCAGCTCTGTGTCAAGACCGGGGAGCTTTGCAACTCCGCCGGTGAGGATAATGCCTCCCGTGCACACATCGGAATAAAGCTCCGGGGGAACCTCTTCCAGTACGGACACAATGCAGTGAAAAATTTCGTTGACCTGATCTTTTATTGCGGTGTGAATTTCGGCGGTGCTTATTTCAAAGGTGCTGGGCATTCCCGAAATGTAGTCTTTGCCGACAGCGAACATTTCAACCTCTTCTGTTCTTTTGTGTGCACAGCCGACTGTGTGCTTGATTTTTTTTGCTGTCTGCAGACCGATATCAATGTTCTTTTCCCTGCGGACATACTGAACAATAGCCTCATCCATTGAATCGCCGCCGGTTTTGATGGATATGTTATATGCAACGGTACCCATAGTGATAACTGCTATGTCAGTGGTGCCTGCGCCTATATCAACAACCATAACACCGTGAGGATAATCTATATCAAGACCTGCACCAAGGGCAGAAATAATGGGCTCGTCAACAACACTTACCTTTCCTGCACCGCTTACGCAGGCTGCTTCGGTGATTGCCTTTCTTTCAAGGGCGGTGACACCGCTGGGAGCACTGATAACAATGTTGGGACGGAAAATACGGTTTTTGCATATTTTGTCGAGAAGATAAGTCAGAATTTCTGCTGTGACACTGAAATCTGAAATAACGCCGTTTGCCATAGGCTTTTTAAGGATGAGTGAATCGGGAAGCTTGTCAGCCATTTCACCGGCAGCATTTCCGACTGCAACAACAGAATCGTCATATGCGTCATAGCATATGGCTGTGCTTTCGGATAAGACAATGCCTTTGCCTTCAACAAAGATAGTTATGCAGCTTGTGCCGAGATCTATACCGATGTTAATGCCGGGCATTGTTTTCACTTCCTTCTTGTTTTATATCAATTAATTTTACTTGTTTTTCTTTTCTTTGTCAATAGCAAAAATATGCCGTAGTAATTAAACAGAAACGACAAAACAGTTGCAGACAAATTAACGGTTTTTTAACAAATACAGAGGGATTATATTGTATACTAAAAAAGTATGGTTCAATATAAATTGAATTGCAAAAAAATTAAAACAGAGAGGTCGGATTTAAATGAAAAAGACAGTCTTTTTAACAGGTTCCACAGGAACAATGGGCTTTCAGGCTTTCAAAGAGCTCTATGCAAGAAGAGACAGATTTGACATCGTTCTTCTTAACCGTGACAGCAAGAAGGCAAGAGAAATGTTTGCTCCCTACATGAACGACAAGAGCGTTAAAATTGTTTGGGGTGACCTTACAGTTTATGAGGATGTTCTCGAAGCAACAAACGGTGCTGACTACGTGCTTCACGTTGGCGGTATGGTTTCACCCGCTGCTGACTACTTCCCCAAGAAAACTCTTTACACAAATGTTACAGCTATGGAAAACATTGTTAAGGCTGTTAAGGCTCAGAAGGATCCCGACGCAGTTAAGGTTGTTTACATAGGTACTGTTGCTCAGACCGGTGACAGAAATGCTCCCACACACTGGGGCAGAACAGGTGACCCCATCCAGATCAGTGTTTATGACCACTATGCTATCAGTAAGACAATGGCTGAAGCAGTGCTTGCTGACTCAGGTCTTAAGTATTGGGTATCACTTCGTCAGACAGGTATTCTTTATCCTGCAATTCTTAAGAACATGGAGCCCATTATGTTCCACGTACCCATCAACGGTGTGCTTGAATGGGCAACAGTTGAAGACTCAGGCCGTCTTTGCGCTAAGGTTTGTAATGATCTTGTTCCCGAGGAATTCTGGAGAAGATTCTATAACATCAGCTCAGGTCCCGAATACAGAATCACAAACTACGAATTCGAAGTTCTTCTTCTCAATGCTATCGGCATGAAGGGCGACGATGTGCCCAAGAAGCTCTTTAATCCCAACTGGTTCACTCTTCAGAACTTCCACGGCCAGTGGTACACTGACGCTGATGATCTTGAAAACTATCTCCACTTCAGAGAAAATCTTCCCATCAAGGAATATTTCAAGAGAATGGCTAACCAGGTTGAATTCTTCTATAAGCTGTCAGGTCTTGCACCTCTCGGTCTTGTTAAGAAGTTCATGATGGAGCCCATCGCTAACACTCCGATGTACGGTACACAGGCATGGATCAAGAATGGTATGAAGGAAAGAATCACAGCATACTACGGCTCACTTGAGAAGTATAATGCTATTCCCAAGACATGGGATGAATTCGAAGTTATCGTTCCTGATAAGTATGACATGAGCTATCTTGATCACGGTTATGATGAAACAAAGGCTTTCGACAGCCTTACAATTGCTGATATGAAGAAGGCTGCTGAATTCAGAGGCGGCGAATGTGTATCAAAGAAGCTTGGCAAGGATATGTACACACCCATTAAGTGGAAGTGCGCTTGCGGCCATGAATTCGAGATGTCACCCAACCTTGTTCTCAAGGGCGGTCACTGGTGCCCCGAATGTCTTCCCATGCCCTGGAAGTATGACGAAATTGCTAAGGTTAACCCCTTCTTCGCTCAGGTTTGGTATTCACACCACGACAAGGATGAAGACAACGTTTATACACAGGATATTTACTACGGCTTCTCAAAGGAATAATTTATTAACTTTCGGACCTGC
>JAZNUW010000160.1:0-10581 GCA_045592465.1 Acutalibacteraceae bacterium
AAGCTCTGACCGCTGATACATATTGTCCGCCACCTCGTTTTCAACCGCAATGGTATCAATGGCAATCATAGTGCCGTCTGAGAACTTCAGCTCCACGCAGATCGTGTCAAAGTTAAACTCGCATGATAATAGACGTTTCATAGTAAATCCTCCGTAATTTCAAGTTTTAGATAGAAAAAGAACGATGCTAAGTCTTTCGACTCGGCGTCGTTCTTTTCGTAGCTGTTTTCCAATCCTGTAAGACAGATGCCGTAAAATTATGATTTTTACGGAATTACTGTCTTATCGGCACACGGGCAAAATGCCTCCCTTTGGTAATATCAAATTATATATTGCGGTTCGCTACTCCCCTCTTCGGCAGAGTACGGCGCAATTCCGAATTCCGAATTCATAATCGTCTCAGTGTTTGAAGCAAGCGTTATACATCTTTGCCCACTTGCGAACGGCAACAACGTCATATTCCTTGGGCATCATAGCTGTCACGGCTGTTACGGCAGCGATATCCTTAATCATGCGAAGAACCTTCTTGAGAATGTCAGGTCTGCCTGCAAGGCCCTTGATTTTTGCCTTTAAGGGCTCGGGGTCTATCATATCCTTAACCATAGCAAAAAGGCTTGTGGAATCGGCTGAAATAGTCATATCGTCTGCGTTGAGAATGCCTTTGCCGAAGATGTAATCAAGATCTTCAGGTGCAAGACGGGTCAGAAGCAGCTTGATTGATGCAAGAGGTGCAAGACCTGTGCCGAGCTTATCGAAAAACTCGGTCTGATATCTCCAGAGGGTTTTTGCACTGTAGCTTCCGGTTCTGTCATCCATAATTGTTTTTGCAAGAATTGCTGAAGCCTTCATGCTGTTTGCAATGCCTGAACCGATGATGGGCACTGTCATAAAAGCACTGTCACCGATAGCTGCATAGCCGTCAGCAACAAGAACACCGAGAGGCTGTCTGACGGGAATTTCAACAAACTGTCCGCCGCGAAGCTTCTTTTCGCCGAGATCGGGGAATTCTTTTCTGAGATCTGCAAGGGTTGCTTCAACCTCTTCCATATCAAGCTTATTGAATCTGCCGATAAGCACGTCGGTGTAATCACCGTCATCAGCAACCCAGCTTATGCCAAGCTTGCCCTTATAGAACATGAGCACTCTGAAACGGTCTTCAATTTCACCAACATCGTTCTTTTCATAGAAAGCACGGTAAACATAGAAGCGCTCAAATTCAATGGCTTCACTCTGTATGCCTAAATGAGCAGGAAGCTTACTTCTGAGAGGTGAGTTGATACCACAGGCGTCAATAACAAGATCGCCGAGGAAATCACCCTTGTCTGTCTTTATGCCGACAACGCGGTTACCAAGCATAACGGGACCTTCAACAGTGCAGCCATATTCAAACTTAACACCGCACTTTTCAGCATAGGAAATAAGGCACTTATAAATGTCACTTCTTTCCATCTGGATTTCGAGCTCGTTTTCGGGCACATCCTGAACAAGACGTGTTGTCAGTGAAGGGCCGAAGAAGGTCATATTGTGCTTATAATTATACATGCTTCTCGGGGGCATATCCATGCCGACTGCTGCAAAAGCCTTAGGGTCAAAAATATCTGTCCAGTCGTGACCCATTTTGTCAGAAGCATTCTTTTCGTAAATTGTAACATCCCATCCGTTTTTAGCAAGAATAGCAGCGCAGGTAATGCCGCCGTGGCCGCCGCCTGCCACAATAATTTTATTAGCCATATTTTTCTCCTTCTGTTTCTTTTTTTATCATTATATAACACCATAGACAAAAATTCAAGCCAAAAAGCAAATCCCATCCAAAAGGATGAGATTTTCCGCGGTTAAAGTATAATGCATATAAGTCCGCTGCAGCCCTCATTTATCACTCTTTCAAGTGTTTCCTGCAGCTTCATTCTGGCGTCAACAGGCATCTTATAAAGCTTGTTGTGAAGCCCCTCATTGACAAGGCTGTCAAGTGTCTTGCCGAAAATGTTGGATTGCCAGATCTTTGACGGGTCTTCCTCAAACTCCTTGAGCAGATACATTATCAGCTCTTCTGACTGGCTTTCTGTGCCGACAATAGGCGCAACCTCTGTGTTGATGTTGGCTCTGAGCATATGAATTGAGGGAGCAGATGCCTTAAGACGTACTCCGTAGCGACCGCCCTGCTTCATAATTTCAGGGTCATCAAGGGTCAGCTCTTCCATTGTCGGCATCACTATGCCGTACCCCGTTGCCTCGACCTCATCGAGAGCCACCTTGAAGCGCTCAAATTCCTTCACTTCCCTGCTTAGCTCAACGAGCTTTTCCATAAGCTGCTGCTCATCTTCGATATCAATACCGGTTTTTTCACTGAGCACCTTATAAAACAGCTCCGGTGATATTTCAAGCACTGCCCTGGCACTGCCGACCGATAAATCAACATCGTCTATTCTGCATGAACCCACATTTCCCTGAGATGCTATCATAGAAAGGAATTTCGCCGTATCCTTGACCTTATGCAGGTCTGAGGCAGACTTAACAATAAGCGAATAAAGCTCACTGCGCAGAGGATGCTCCTTTTCCAGCTTGCTTATCCATTTCGGGAACACGAGCTTCATTTCCTTTATGGGAAATTCGTAAAGCAATTCGCGCAATATTCTGCTTATTTCTTCTTCCGTCATTTCAAGACAGTTGACAGGCGTAACACTCACACCGTACTTTTTGCTGAGCTTTTCCGAAAGGCCTTTGCACGAAGATGACTCGGGCTCCTTAGAATTAATCAGCACAACAAAAGGCTTTTTTATGGTGAGAAGCTCGTTTATAACCCTTTCCTCAGCATCCTCATAGTCACTTCGGGGAATATCGCCTATAGTGCCGTCAGTGGTGATAACAAGACCTATTGTTGAGTGTTCGTCTATAACTTTTTTTGTGCCCACCTCAGCGGCCATATTGAACGGAATCTCTTTATCAAACCAAGGTGTTTTAACCATTCTCGGCTTGTCATTTTCTATGTATCCGAGACTTCCCGGAACAATATAACCCACACAGTCAATCATTCTGACACTAAAGCGCATAGAATCCTCTGTAACAAGTTCGACTGCATCCTCAGGTATAAATTTAGGTTCAGTGGTCATAATAGTTTTGCCTGAAGATGACTGGGGAAGCTCATCCTTTGCCCTTTGTTTTTTCATTTCGTCTGTGATATTCGGCAAAACAAGAGTCTGCATAAATTTCTTTATAAAGGTAGATTTGCCTGTTCTTACAGGTCCCACCACACCAACATAAATATCTCCGCCGGTGCGCCTTGCAATAGATGAGTAAATATCGGTATTTATCATATCGTGCGTCCTCTTTTCAAAAATTCTTCACTCAATGATTATGCCGCAGGTGCTGATTTTATTCTTTAAAAAGCAGCAAAAAAACAACCGTCAGGAAAAGCTCCTGACGGTCACTGAATAATTATCAATTAAAACATGCCTATTTTGATAAGCACACCACAGATAACTGCCATAAAGATGCAAAGGCCTGTCATAAGTGAGTTGAGAATTGAAACTGCCTTTTCTTCATAGCCTGCCTTCTTTGCGTTCTTATACCAGATCCAGGGAATGAACTGAAGCACGAAAGTGATTGCAAAAAGAGCAGCAAAGAACTTCTTAGCCTTTGAGCATACACTCTTGTCTTTCTTAGCCTTCTTGCCTTTTTTGCCTTCTTCAGCGGGAGCCTCTGCAGGTGCAGCGGGAGCAGCATATGCCTGCTGAGCATAAACGGGAGCCTGCTGTGCATAGATAGGCTGTGCAGCAGCCTCTGCAGCGGGTGCAACAACGGGAACTTCAACAGGTTTAGCTTCTGTATATACTTCGGGAGCTTCCTCTTTCATTACTTTGTTGCCGCAGATAAAACAAAACTCTGATGAGTCTTCGATTGTGTTTCCGCAAAACTTACAAACCATAATAATATTCCTCCTTTGATTTATGGATAAATTATAACATTAAATTTTTGCTCTTGCAATAGGAAAAGTGAAGAAAATACAAGATTTTATACATATTTGTCTGATTTTAAGCTTGTTTTTTTATCAGTGGGGGAATTATATGCATAAAATCAAAATCTTCTTTTACGCTTTGGCTTCCGGCCTTACAAACTCACTTTTCGGTGCAGGCGGAGGCCTTATTGCCGTTAAAGCCTTCAAGGCTATGGATCTCACTCAGCGACAATCACAGAGCTGTGCCATAGGGATTATTCTTCCCTTATGCATCGTCAGCGCCACTGTGTACGCACTCAAGGGATACTATAACATAAACGATGCCCTGCCCTATCTGCCCTTCGGCCTTGTGGGAGCTTTTTTCGGCACAAAGCTGCTCAGGAAAATTCCCGACAGCTCTCTTAAAAAGATATTCGCCCTGTTTATGATTTATACGGGAATAAAAATGATCACGAGGTAAAGCATGGATTTTGCAGTTATTATATCGTCATTTCTATCCGGCCTTCTTGGCTCAATGGGCTTTGGCGGCGGCAGTGTACTGATAATTTATCTGACTTCTTTTCTGGCTATGCCTCAAAGGCAGGCACAGGGCATAAATCTTATATTTTTTATTCCTGTTGCTATTCTGAGTGTGCTTATTTACCGAAAAGAAAAGCTGATAAGTCTCAGACAGATTTTTCCTGTTATTTTGCCTGCACTCTTAGGCGCAGGCATTGGTTTTTCACTTTTAGGGGTTATTCCCGCAGAAGCTGCCGCAAAGCTTTTCGGCGGACTGCTTATTATTATGGGCGCAAGACAGCTGCTTGCCTGAATGCCTCAACGGAGTTTTTCAATCATTCTGTCGGGGAAGTTGCCTATGAGCGAATCAACACCCATAGCGGCAAGGCGCTCAATGTCAGCATATTCGTTGACGGTCCATGTGTTTATTTCGCGGCCTGCCTTATGCATTTCAGCAACAACATCCTCACTTAAGGTGATGTGCCAGGGGTGGCAGCACTGCACATTTCTTTCTTTGGTGTATCTGCCAAAATCAACAAGCCAGTCACCTGTCAGGAAGCCTCTCTTGATTTCGGGAGCAATTTCTTCACAGCGCTTTATGGTGAAATGGTTGAAGGAGGAGAAAATTATCTTCTTCTCAAGTCTGAATTCTCTGACCAGGTCGATAACCCTTTGCTCAATTGTGGGATATTCGAAAACACCTGTTTTAAGCTCAATATTAGTTATAACATCAGTACCCTTGACAAGCTCAAAATATTCTCTGAGGGTTGGGATTTCATTCTTGCCGTAAACGCCCTTGAAGGTGGCACTTGCATCAAACTTCTTAAGCTCAGAAAGAGTCATATCCTTAACAAGACCTTCACCGTTGCAGGTGCGTTTTATATCTTCGTCGTGGATAATAACAATCTCATTATCCTTAGTCAGATGCACATCAAGCTCGATGCCGTCAACACCTATTTCAACTGCCTTTCTGAAGGCAAGCATTGTGTTTTCGGGATATTTACCGCTGAAGCCTCTGTGAGCAAAAATCTTTGACATAACAATTCTCCTTTACATTTTAATGCATCGAAGGTGCATATTATTTTGCCTTGCGGTATCAGATTTTATATATCCTGCCCGCAATTCCTAATTCATAATTCATAATTCTCTTCGCCCTCGCCGGGCAGGCATTACTTTTTTTGTAAAAAAAGTAATCAAAAAAACTTTACCTTCCCTGCGGGGCATTCAACTTAAGTTTTTATCAAACTGCACCGCAATTCACAATTCATAATTACATATCAAACAGACTGATCTGTCTTGTTTCAGGCAGATCACCGAAAGCACCTACCTGCTTTAACATTTCAATCATGGATGAGCCTGCATTTGCTCTCTGAGCAAAATCATCAATTGAAACGAATTCATCCACACCCTCTCTCGCTTTTGCAAGAGCAATAGCAGCATTTTCACCAACACCGCTGAGTGCACCGAAGGGCATACGGATTTTGCCGTCTTCAATTTTATAGACATTGGCCTCTGATTTGTAAATATCAATACCCAGGAATTCCACACCTCGTGCCATCATTTCATTGACAACCTGCAGAGTGGGATACATATTGATTTCCTTGGGTTGTGCTTCCTTGCCTCGTCTTTTTATATCTGCCATCATATCCTTGACAGCCTGTCTGCCCTTGAGCACCGTAACAGCGTCAATATCGTCGCCTCGTACCGTCATAAACGCAGCATAATATTCAAGGGGATAATATATCTTATACCAGCCAAGACGAAGTGCGGCACTGACATAAGCAGCAGCATGAGCCTTCGGGAACATATACTTGATCTTCATACAGGAATCAATGTACCACTGCTCAACACCGTTTTCTTTCATGGCATCGATATGCTCCTGTGTCAGAAGCTTGGTGGCATTACCCTTACGCACAATTTCCATAATCTTGAATGCCATACTGGGCTCAACACCCTTGTGCATAAGATAAACCATAATGTTATCTCGAGTACCGATAACCTCTGAAATGGTGCACACACCCTCTGCAATCAGATCCTTGGCGTTACCGATCCAAACGTCAGTACCGTGAGAAAGACCTGAAATCTGAAGAAGGTCTGAAAAGTTCTTGGGCTTAGCCTCAAGAAGCATCTGAATAACGAACGGGGTACCCATTTCGGGAATTGAAAGAGTACCGAGAGGACAGTCGATATCCTCTGCCGTTACACCTAAAGGCTCGGGGCTTTCAAGAAGCTGATAAACCTTCGGGTCGCAGATGTCAGTTTCCATAACGGGAATGCCCGTCAGGTCCTCAAGGTGCTTATAAAGTGAGGGAACATCATGACCCAGATTATCGAGCTTGAGAATCGTGTCGTGAAGTGCGTGGAAGTCGAAGTGAGTTGTTCTCGTGTCACTCTTGTTATCGTCAGCAGGATGCTGAATGGGAGTGAAATCCGATGCCTCAAATATATCAGGCACAACAACCATACCGCCCGGATGCTGACCTGTTGTGCGCTTAACACCTGTGCAGCCGATAGTGAGTCTTTCTTCTTCAGCCTTTGACACAACCTGATCTCTTTCGGCAAGGTACTTTTTAACATAGCCGTAAGCCGTCTTGTCAGCAACACTGGCTATGGTACCTGCCTTGAAAACATGACCGTCACCGAAGAGAGTTTCTGTGTATCTGTGGGCCCTTGACTGATATTCACCTGAGAAGTTAAGGTCGATATCAGGGCTCTTGTCACCCTTGAAGCCAAGGAAGGTTTCGAAAGGAATATCGTGGCCGTCACGTGCCATGGGAGTGCCGCATTCAGGGCAATCCTTAGGCGGAAGGTCATAGCCTGAGCCGACCTCACCCTTGAGGAAAAACTCATTGTGACAGCAATTCGGGCAACGGTAATGAGGCGCAAGGGGGTTAACCTCAGAAATACCCGAAGCATTTGCAACATAAGATGAGCCGACAGAGCCTCGTGAGCCTACATGATAGCCGTGTTCCTCTGAGTTATGAACAAGCTTCTGTGCAATCATATAAAGAACACCGAAGCCGTGCTTGATAATTGATGTGAGCTCCTTTTCAAGGCGCTTAGCAACATATTCGGGCACAGGGTCACCGTAAAGTGCCTTTGCCTTATCCCAGCAGAGTCTTGTCAGCTCTTCATCTGCACCTTCAAGGCTTGGCGGGAAGTTGCCGTGAGGAATGGGTATGATAGTTTCAATCATATCTGCAATTTTATTGGTGTTGGTCACAACAATTTCCTTTGCAGTTTCCTCACCAAGATAAGCGAATTCGCTGAGCATTTCATTGGTGGTGCGGAAATAAAGAGGTGCCTGATTATCACCATCGCCGAAGCCCTGACCTGCCATAAGAATAGCTCTGAATTTTGCATCACCCGGGTCAATGAAGTGAACGTCGCAGGTTGCAACAACCATTTTGCCGAGAGCATCAGCAATATGTATCACCTTACGGTTGAGATTCTGAATGTCTTCAACCGACTTGATATGCGGAAACCTTTCACTTCTTATCATATATTCATTGTTGCCGCAGGGCTGAATTTCAAGATAGTCATAGAAGGAAGCTATCTTAAGCAGCTCCTCATTACTCTTGCCCTCGACAATTGCTCTGTAAAGCTCACCTGCCTCACAGGCTGAGCCTATGATAAGACCCTCACGGTGCTTGATAAGCTCGCTTTTGGGAATAATAGGTCTTCTGTGGAAGTATTCAAGGTTTGAAAGTGTTATAAGCTTGTAGAGATTTTTAAGACCGGTGGAGTTTCTTGCAAGAATAATCTGGTGGAAATATTTATTCTTTGCCTTCTTCCAGTCTTCGAAGCTTGTTTCAGTGTCGTCTATGAAGTAGCCTTCCATGCCGTAAATGATTTTGATTTTGCCGCCTGCAGCCTTAACTGCATCGGGATAAGCCTGCACAACACCGTGGTCTGTGATAGCAATAGCCTTGTGACCCCACTCTATTGCGCGCTTGACAAGAGTGCCTGCCTCTGTGATGCCGTCCATCATTGACATCTTGGTGTGAAGGTGAAGCTCTACACGCTTTTCTTCAGCATCATCAGTTTTCGGGATTTTTTCCACAAGGGAAATGGCTCTTGGTGAAATAACATTTTCACCTGAGAATTTATCGAAACGAAGGTCACCCCTGAGCATCAGGGTAACACCGTTTTTAACCTTTTTGACAATAAGCTCGCAGTCTTCTTTTCTCTCAAAAACCTTGCAGGAATATGCGTAGCTGCCGTCAGTGATATTGAAGGTTATAATAAGGTTTCTGCCATCTTTTGTCTCTCTTGTTTCAAAGCCGAAAACATCGCCCCACACAACGCAGCTGCCCTCATCAGGGGTGATTTCACTCAGTGGCTTCGGATTCTTGGTTATCTTAGTGCCGTAAATCGGTCTTGCAGTTTCAAGATAAAGAGGAATGCCCTCAACGATTTTATGCTCCTTGGGTCTTGGCTGATTAACGGTTGCAGGGTCAATGCCCTTTGAGCGCAGATTTTCCTCCTCTGAGGTTTTGATCATAATTGCAACCTGCTCATCCTCGAGAGCAATTTCAGTTTTGCCGCCGAATTCAACTGTAACGGCACGTCCGAAACGTTTCATAATAATTCGTTCCATCTGCTCTTTGGCGCCGATGCTCTCAAGAACGTCCTTGCCTCCGCGGGCAAGCTCAATAACAAGTACCCTGCCGTCAAAGGTGCAGTCAGCACCCTCAAAAAATCCGTTTGAAGCAGCAAGAAGCTCGTTGGTCTCTTTGACGAGAGAGCCGAAATAAGCCTCAGAGAAGCACTCAGCGGGCATTCTGCTTTCGATTTTAACAGTGTTGACCATAAGGTCACGGCAAAGCACGCGCTGAGCTTCGGTTATATATTTGTTTGTCACCATAAACGGAAACAGAGCATCTATTTCAATGCTCTTTTTTTCCATAGATATTCTTACATTTTCTATTTCACATTGGCTGAATGCCTCGTGGAGCTTTTCGTTTTCAAAAACTCCGAAAAGATTTTCAAAGTTATTACTCATTGTTTTTTCCTTTAAAGTAATTCAATTTCTTTCATAAGTTCATTAATAATTTCTTCTTCGGGGACCTTCCTTAAGATTTCTCCTTTTTTAAAGATAAGTCCGCTTTTGTCGCCGCCGGCAATGCCTATATCGGCTTCTCTTGCTTCCCCGGGTCCGTTAACAACACAGCCCATAACAGCAACGGTTATATTCTTTTTAACGCTTCTCAGGCG
This sequence comes from Acutalibacteraceae bacterium, assembly GCA_045592465.1. Classification (GTDB taxonomy): domain Bacteria; phylum Bacillota; class Clostridia; order Oscillospirales; family Acutalibacteraceae; genus UBA6857. The sequence continues at coordinate 9,668 of JAZNUW010000160.1, forward strand.
CTCTTCGACCTGGTTTGCAAGAGAGATAAGGTCAATCTTTGTTCTGCCGCAGGTGGGGCAAGAAACAAGTCTTGGAGTAGAATTATCAAGGCCGATTGACTTGAGAATGTCATAACCTGCATAGATTTCCTGCACAGGGTCGGCAGTGAGTGAAACTCTTATCGTGTCGCCTATGCCTTTAGTCAGAAGTGAGCCTATGCCCACACTGGATTTGATAAGACCCATTCTCTGTGTGCCCGCTTCGGTGACGCCTAAGTGAAGAGGATAATTGCAAAGCTCTGCCACTCTTTCATAAGCCTCAATCATATTGCTGACATTTGAGGATTTTATGGAAATAACAATATCGTCAAAGTCGAATTTTTCAAGAAGGCGCACGTGATACATAGCACTTGCCGCCATAGCCTCGGGAGTAGGTCCGCCGTATTTTGCAAGAATTTCCTTTTCAACCGAGCCTGAGTTGACACCTATTCTTATGGGTACTCCCCTTTTTTTGCAGGCATCGGCAACTGCCTTCACATTTTCGTCTTTACCTATGTTACCGGGATTTATGCGAATTTTATCAACACCTGCCTCAAGAGAAGCAAGTGCAAGCTTATAGTCGAAGTGAATGTCAGCAACAACGGGAATTGAAAGACTATCCTTAAGTGCACTGACAGTGGCAACACTTTCCATATCAGGCACTGCAAGACGGATAATATCACAGCCTGCATTCTCAAGAGCAAGAGCCTGACGCACATTGCCCTCACTGTCACGTGAAGGAATGTTAAGCATAGACTGAACTGTTATTCTGCTGTCACCGCCGATATATATGTTGCCGACCTTGACTTTTTTGGAATTTCGTCTGTTTATCATATTTCATCATCCTAAACATAATTTAACGCATGAAGTGCAATTCATGAAGCAAAGCTCCATTT
>JAZNUW010000161.1:0-19769 GCA_045592465.1 Acutalibacteraceae bacterium
AGCGATAACAAGGATAGCACCGTCCATCTGAGCAGCACCTGTGATCATGTTCTTGATATAGTCGGCGTGGCCCGGGCAGTCAACGTGAGCGTAGTGACGTGAATCTGTCTCGTACTCAACGTGAGCTGTGTTGATTGTGATACCTCTTTCTCTTTCTTCGGGAGCCTTATCGATGTTAGCGTAATCGATGAAGTCTGCGCCACCCTTCATAGCGAGTGTCTTTGTGATAGCTGCTGTAAGGGTTGTCTTACCGTGGTCAACGTGGCCGATAGTACCAATGTTAACGTGGGGCTTGGTTCTTTCAAATTTTGCTTTTGCCATTGGAATCTCCTCCTTAATATTAGCAATGTTTTTTTATTTGGGTGTAGCTGGGCTACATTATTTATATTCTATCAAGAATATCAAAGAATTTCAAGACCTTTTTAAGAAAAAATTAGTCTCTCTTGCTTCTTTCTGTAACAATTGACTCTGCAATTGACTTGGGAACTTCTTTGTAACCGTCGGGTTCCATTACATACTGACCACGACCCTGTGTCTTTGAACGAAGGTCGGTAGCGTAACCGAACATCTCTGCAAGAGGTACTCTTGCGTTGATCTGCTTAACACCTGTGCGGTCTTCGAAGCCCTGAATTTCGCCACGGCGTGAGTTAAGGTCGCCGATAACGTCACCCATGTAATCTTCGGGAGTAATAACTACAACCTTCATAATGGGCTCGAGAAGTACGGGGCTTGCTTTCTTAGCAGCATCCTTGAATGCCATTGAACCTGCAATCTTGAAGGCCATTTCTGATGAGTCAACCTCATGATATGAACCATCATAAAGTGTTACCTTAACGTCTACCATGCTGTAGCCTGCGATAACACCTGACTGCATAGCGCCCTGGATACCTGCATCAACGGGTCCGATGTATTCCTTGGGAATAGCACCGCCGACGATGTTGTTAACAAACTCATATCCCTTGTCGGGGTTGGGTTCAATGTTGATCTTAACGTGACCGTACTGACCCTTACCACCTGACTGACGTGCATACTTGGTGTCTGATGAAGCAGCTGCGCGGATAGTTTCTCTGTATGCAACCTGAGGCTTACCTACGTTTGCTTCTACCTTGAATTCACGAAGAAGTCTGTCAACGATAATTTCAAGATGAAGTTCACCCATACCTGCGATGATGGTCTGGCCTGTTTCTTCATCTGTATAGCAACGGAATGTGGGGTCTTCTTCAGCAAGCTTCTGAAGGCCGATGCCCATCTTTTCCTGACCTGCCTTTGTTTTGGGCTCGATAGCAACACGGATAACGGGCTCGGGGAAGTTCATTGATTCAAGAATAATGGAATTCTTCTGATCGCAGAGTGTGTCACCTGTAGTTGTGTTCTTAAGACCAACTGTAGCAGCGATATCACCTGAATATACGATATCAATGTCTTCTCTGTGGTTAGCGTGCATCTGAAGGATACGACCGAGTCTTTCTCTGTTATCCTTAACTGAGTTATAAACTGTTGTACCTGCTTCAACAGTACCTGAATATACACGGAAGAAGCAGAGCTTACCAACGAAGGGGTCGGTAGCAATCTTGAAAGCAAGAGCTGCAAAAGGCTCATCGTCTGATGAATGTCTTACTTCCTCTTCTTCTGTTTCGGGGTTAACACCCTTGATAGCTTCAATGTCTGTGGGAGCGGGCATGTAGTCTACGATGTTGTCAAGCAGAGGCTGAACGCCCTTGTTACGATATGAAGTACCGCAGCAAACAGGAACCATGTCGTTAGAAATAGTTGCCTTACGGATGATTTTCTTCATCTCAGCCACTGTGGGTTCTTCGCCTTCGAAATATTTTTCCATAAGAGCCTCATCCATTTCGCAAACTGCTTCGATGAGATTCTGACGGTATTCTTCAACGATATCCTTCATGTCTTCGGGAATTTCTTCTACTCTGACATCCTTACCCATATCGTCATAATAAACGATAGCGTTGTTGTTTACAAGGTCAACAATACCTTTGAAATCGCTCTCTGAACCGATGGGGAGCTGTACGGGTACTGCGTTGCAGTTGAAACGCTCCTTGATCATCTTGAGAACGCGATAGAAGTCAGCACCCATAATGTCCATCTTATTAACATAGATCATTCTGGGAACTTTATACTCGTCGGCCTGACGCCAAACTGTTTCACTCTGAGGCTCAACGCCACCCTTTGCACAAAGAACGGTTACTGAACCGTCAAGCACACGGAGTGAACGCTGAACTTCAACTGTGAAGTCAACGTGGCCCGGAGTGTCGATGATATTGATACGGTGCTCTTTCCAGAAGCATGTGGTAGCAGCTGAAGTAATTGTAATACCTCTTTCCTGCTCCTGAGCCATCCAGTCCATAGTTGCTGAACCGTCGTGGGTTTCACCAATCTTATGGTTAACGCCTGTGTAATAGAGAATTCTCTCTGAAGTTGTTGTCTTACCGGCGTCGATATGAGCCATAATACCAATGTTTCTTGTTTTTTCAAGAGATACCTTTCTGGCCATAATTTTATCCTCCTATTAGAAATTAAGCGAATAAGGTTATTACCATCTGAAATGTGCGAAAGCCTTGTTAGCTTCTGCCATCTTATGGGTATCTTCACGCTTCTTGAATGCTGAACCTGTTTCGTTGGTAGCATCAATGATTTCGTTGGCAAGTCTTTCCTTCATTGTTCTTTCTGAACGCTGACGGCTGTAAAGAGTGATCCAACGAAGACCCAGTGTCTGTCTTCTTTCGGGACGAACATCCATGGGTACCTGGTAAGTTGAACCACCTACACGGCGAGCCTTAACTTCGAGCAAGGGCATAACATTTTCCATTGCTGCTTCGAAAACCTCGAGGGGTTCCTTACCTGTTTTTTCTCTGATGATATCAAAAGCATCGTATACAATCTTCTGAGCGACACCCTTTTTACCATCGTACATAACACTGTTGATAAGACGTGTTACAAGCTTTGAATTGTAAAGCGGATCCGGCAAAACATCACGTTTTGCGATCTGGCCTCTTCTTGGCACTGCGCTTCCCTCCTTCATAATAATGATATCATAGGTACTCGAGTGACAAATTCCCGTCGGCACCAATTGAGAGGCATATATCTATATATACACTCTCACATTCGACAACTTAAGTCGTCTGCCTGCAAGAAGATTTGTCAATTCATAGTTTTTCCGTCTGACTACGGAATTTTTAAAAAAGTGGTTTTAATTCAGAATTTTATCTGAATTATTTCTTAGCTGCCTTAGGACGCTTAGCACCGTACTTTGAACGGGACTGCATTCTTCCGTTAACGCCCTGGGTATCGAGTGTACCGCGAACGATGTGGTAACGAACACCGGGAAGGTCCTTAACACGGCCGCCTCTGATGAGAACTACTGAGTGTTCCTGAAGGTTGTGACCTACGCCGGGGATGTAAGCTGAAACTTCAATTCCGTTTGTAAGACGTACTCTGGCAATCTTACGAAGAGCTGAGTTCGGCTTTTTCGGTGTAGCTGTCTTAACTGCTGTGCAAACGCCACGCTTCTGAGGTGAGCTGTGGTCAGTCATCACATTCTTCTTTGAGTTGAGACCCTTGAGAAGAGCAGGAGCCTTCGGCTTCTTAACGAGTGTTTCTCTACCGTTGCGAACTAACTGGTTAAAGGTAGGCAATCGTAGCATCTCCTTTCTTTAAATATTGAATGCTTCTAATCGCATGCCCAAATATTATATCTCAAAGCCCTTATTTTGTCAATATTTTTTTATCTCATCGCAAATTTTGTAGACTTGCTTATTTTTAACAAAATGATCCACCTGTTTTTGTGAATATTGCAACAAAAGCTGTCATTTTTCACTAACAAGCGTAACATAATATCAGCAACAAAGGCTTTATGATGCAGTTTTGTGCAAGAAACTAAGCGACCTGCAGAAAGCCCGTATAATCCGACAGGCTCTTTCCGCAGGTCACAAGCTGTGTTAACCTTAATTTAAAATATGAACAGTCTTCGCTTTATTTATACAAATCAGCAATTTCTTTTGCTCTTGATTTAACCTGTTCACGCAGTGATGCAGGCTCAATAACCTCAAGTCTTCCGCCAAACTGCATTATCCACGAAACCAGGCCTTCACTGACAACGCACTTTGTGTTGAGAAGAAAACGTGTTTCGTCATCCCCCGTACGTATGAGTGCAGTTGTGCCGAAGCGGTCAATAATCTCTTCAAGCATAGAGTTATCGCAAAGCAATTCGAGTGCCTGAGTGTCGCCGCTGAACATATTGAAAATCTTGCCCGAATAGTCAGCTGAGTCAAAATAGCTCTTATAAGGTGAAACCTCGCTGAACTTTCGTGCTTTTTCTTCGAGAATTTCAACCTTTTTCATTCGGTCAATTCTCGTGTGCATCAGGTTGTTATATTTCTGATTATTTGCAATAAGATAATAATGGTCATTACTCCATATCATTGCATAGGGGCTGACAGAAAACTCTTTCTCTTCGATAACAACTTTGTTTTCGGCTGTGTCAAGCTGCCTTTTCTGATAGATAAAGCTTATTCGCTTGCCTGACTGAATTGCTCTGTTGATTATATCGATGTTATAGTATATTTCTTCGTTTGAGCACTTGTGGCGCTTCTCTATATATACCTGTTTTTCGAGCATTCTCGCTTGAGCCACAGAACAAAGAGTACCTATCTTTTTAATAAGCTCCTTTGTCTTTTTGGGTGTGATGAAATTTGCTGCCTGAACTGCATCAATGAGCAGTCGGAGTTCAGGCAGCTCAAAATCTCTGCTGCAAACACTGTAGCCGGCTTTTGGCTGTCTGACAGAAAGAATATCCATTCCATATTCCTTGAGTGTTTTGACATCGGAGTAAATTGATTTTCTTTCACAGGTAATATCCTTTGATAAAAGCATATCATTTATATCGTCTACACTGACAGGATGGTCTTCGTCACTGTTTTTTTCAAGAAACTCTTTGATATAAAGCAGCTTCATTTTGGTGTAACCTTTATCAGCCATTTTATCACCTCTCATTTAAAATCAGAAGCCCCGGAACCGAGGCTTCTGCGATTTATTAATAAGTCATTTTTGCATTAAGCTCTCTGAGTGTATCCTCATCAATTTTAACAAGCTCACGGTCATATGAAAGAATGCCGTTAACCTCAAACTCAACGTCTGAAACCTGAGTGTAAACAGTTGCACTAAGACCCTTTCTGATGTTGGGAATAATCTGCTTTTCATGAAGGCTTCTGTATGCCTTTGTGAGCGATTCCTTGCTGGTATACATCTGATAGCCGAAGCTCTTTTCCCAGTTCCAGACATGGCCCTTTATCTTCTGGCTGTAACCGCCGTATTCGCTGAGCACGATAGGTCTGCCGTCATATTTGGGAAGAATTACGGGAAGAATGTATTTATGCATGCTTCTGAAATCGCAGCCCTTCTGATCGTACCAGCCGCTTGCGTGGTCAACGAAGCGTGAGGGGTCTTTTTCTTTAATTGCGTCACCGATTCTCTTGGCATCGAACTGTCCCCAGCCCTCATTGAAGGGTACCCAGCAGCAGATTGATGTGTAGTTATAAAGACAATCAATCATTTCGAAGAGCTCTTCTTCAAACTGAAGACGCCATTCAATCTTATCTCTGTTGAAAATCTTGTAGGTGTTGTCTTTCTTTGAAAGGTTAACAATGGGGTTGAGCACACCGTGAATGTTGGGAAGAACACCTGCGTGGAAAAGATTAAGTGCCTTGCCGCCGCTTATCATATCCTGCCATACGAGCATACCGAGTCTGTCGCAGTGATAATACCATCTTGCAGGCTCAACCTTGATGTGCTTACGAAGCATATTGAAGCCTAAATCCTTCATCTTTTGGATGTCGTAAATCATAGCCTCGTCAGTGGGAGGTGTCATACCGCCGTCTGACCAATAACCCTGGTCAAGAAGACCTCTCTGGAAATAAGGCTCATTGTTGAGGAAGAGTCTGTTATAGCCGCCGTACTCCCCTATGCTGTATTTTCTCATGCCGAAATAGCCTTTGATGCTGTCGCTGATTATTCCGTTATCTGAAAGCTCAAGAATAAAATCATAAAGGAAGGGATTCTCAGGGCTCCAGAGCTTCATGCCGGGCACTTCAACAGCCTCGTCAGCTGAAATTTCTTTTTCTGTCACAAGATCATTACCGTCAAAGATTTTTATTCTGAGTGTACCCTTGCCGACAACATCTGTTTTAATTGCAATTACACCCTTATCGATATCGGGAGTTGCCTTATATGAAGCGATATAGTTTTCGCTTACTGCTTCCATCCACACTGTCTGCCATATGCCTGAGGTTGAGGTGTACCAGAAGCCGTGTGACTCACTTGCCTGCTTGCCTCTGTTCTGCCAGCCCTCATCTGTGGGGTCATACACTCTGACAACGAGTTCATTTTCACCGTCAAAAAGTGCATCGGTAATATCTATTGAAAACGGACAGTAGCCACCAAGATGACCGCCGACCTCTTTTCTGTTGACATAGACCTTGCAGTCCCAGTCAACTGCACCGAAATGAAGAAGTGTTCTCTTACCCTTGAAGCTTTCGGGCAGGGTGATCTTCTTTCTGTACCACATAAGCTCGTCATCGTCGACTCTTTTGCACACACCTGAAAGACAGCTTTCAACTGCAAAGGGTACGCGGATTTCTTCTTTATATTCTTCACACCACTTGACATCATCGTCAGTTATTGCAAAATCATACATGCCATTGAGGCACACCCAGTTATCTCTGACCATCTGAGGTCTGGGATATTCCTTATGAGGCATATCGCACATAGCCTCTTCTGCCCAACGTGTAGTTAATGTCATCATAATAATTTCCTCCTGATTTTTCTCACCTTTGATTATTTGATATATGCGCTTGATACCCAGCCTGTGTAGCCATAGGTTGTATCCTGAACATAAACCCAGCCTGAAACGCCTGTTTTATAGCCGATAACCTTAACAGGATAGCTGATAGGAATAAGACCGATTACATCGTAGTTTGTGCCGGGGCCCTTTCTGATGTTAAGGCCGTTTGTTGTGAACTTGGTTACAACAGTATCGTACTTCTTGTCGGGAGCAACTGTGCCCTTGACTGTTGAAGCCTCAGCCTGAGGTCTTTCATTTGCAACATAGGTTGCGCTGACCCAACCGTAAACACCGTAGCGGTTACTCTTGACGTAATAGAATGCGCCTTCCTTAGCGAGCACCTTGACATCTGCACCCTTTGAAAGGAAGAGGATTCTTTCACCGTTTGCGGCAGGTGTTGCTCTGAGTGTAACACCCTCTGCGGTGATATATGCAGTGTAGCTCTTTGAAAGATAGCCTGCAGGCTTCTTGACTGTAACATCATTGATGCCGTAGGGATCCTTGGTTGTTGAGGGCTTTGCAGTTGTGGGTTTTGTTGTGGGTCTGGTAGTAGGTCTTGTAGTAGGTCTTGTAGTAGGTCTTGTTGTAGGTCTTGTTGTTGAGGGTTTTGTAGTAGTCGGCTTTGTAGTTGTGGGTTTTGTTGTAGTTTCTTTAGTTGTAGTTTCTTTAGTTGTGGTTTCTTTTGTAGTAGTTTCTTTTGTTGTAGCTTCGGTAGTGGTTTCTTTTTCAGTTGTTGTTTCCTCTTCAGTGGTTTCAGCCTCAGTTGTAGTTTCTTCGGTCGTCACCTCTTCAGTGGTAATTTCCTCAGTAGTGTTTTCTTCGGTAGTTTCAACTTCTTCAGGCTCGGTGGTTGTGTCATCCTCTGCCTGCTGAGTGGTTGTGGGCTTTTCACCGAATAAGTCACTGAGCACGGGAATCATATCGTTTTTAACGGCAAATGCGCAAGCAAAAAGAATAACAATAAGAGCAATAGCCACACCGAGAACACCCTCGATTTTTATGCCGTCAATTCCTTTTTTCTTTTTCTTGCCGCCCTGTGCCTTAGGCTTTTTATTATCATCGGGAGAAAGCTTATCAAGATTCTTTTTTGCCTGCTCAGCCTTCTCAGTCTTTTCCTGCTTTATTTCTTCGTTTTCTGTTTTGCCGTAATCATCATACTCTGCATAGATATAGTTCTTTTCAGGCACTCTGATTTCAAGCTTTTCTTCCTGAGGCTCTTCAACTACCTCAACAATTTCTTCCTGAGGCTCTTCGGCTGCTTCTTCAGCCTCTGCGGGAAGCTCTTCTTCAGCTTCCGACTCAGCTTCTTCGATAGGTGCTTCTGCAGGAATGTCGTTTGTGTTCGAATAAATCTCACCTGTTATTCTGTCACCAAGCAGAGTTTCGGGCAGGGGTACCTCCTCCATTTCTGGAAGGGCTGTGTCTATACCTGCATCAAAAGGAGCATCCTCGGCGGGAACAGCAGCTTCCTCTGCCGCAGCTTCAGGCGCGTCCTCAACAACATCGGCAGCCTCCTTGATAGGCTCGGCAGTTTCGTCAAATTCAGGCAGGCTCACAATGAACTCAACCTTTTCTTCTGTGGGGTCAGCCTCAAGCTCCTGAGCCTTGCTCTGTGCAACAGGCTGGCTTGTAACATTGCTCTTGAAAACATTATAAACAGATTCAACAACCTTGTCGCCTGAGTTGTCGTTTTCATCGCCCAGTGAAATAATCATTCCGCAATTGGGACATATTTCGGCGCCGTGTTCAAGCTCATTACCGCAAAAACCGCATTTCATAAATTAATCACTCCTATATATTTTCTTCATTGTTTGCTTTGAAACTACATCTGAAAACGCAGATAATTATAATTATAGTTATTTTATCATAATAAAAGCTGTATTTCAAGGGATAAAAACTAAAAACAAGAAAAAAAGAATAATGTCCGCAGCAAAGTGCGAACATCATATTTCACTTTTATTTTTTATACTTCCACATCTTTGACTTTAACTGCTGTCCACACACCGTCAATCTTTCGGAGCTTCCAGAAGGCAAGTGCATTTTTAATTTGCTTTTCAGACTGCTCAGAAGTGAAAAACTCCTGAGAATATTCTACCCACATATAGCCGTTTGAAAAAGTGAAATCTGCAGTTATCAGCTGTATCTTCACTTCGATATGCTCTGCGTCATGCTTTTTCAAAGAGTACTCTCCCAGCTTGCCTGCGTTTGGGAATTCTGTGCCCTTGGTATCGGTCATTATTTTTCCTGCAAGCTCAACTATCTCCATGGCCGTTTCGCGATCCTTTTCCGAGCATTTTTTATCTATAGTTGAATAGTATGGAATAAAGCCGTATTTAAACTCCTCATATTTTTCATAGTACTCTTTATGTCCGCCTGCAAGTGTGGCTGAAAGAAAGCCTGCGGCAAACACAAGCACAATAATAATCACTGATATTTTCTTCATAAAAAAGCTCCTTTCCTCTTGTCTTAACCACAGTATAAGAGAGGTAAGGAGCCTTGTCAACGAATGTTGTTTATTTGTAAGAAAAGCTTAAGAAAGTAAGAAAATCTGTTATTTTTGTCACATTTTATTTATGAGGAATTTTAATTACGTTGCATATTTTTTCAAGGAAGAGCACCATGAAAATAATCTGCAGAACACTCATAATTGCGCTCTGAGGCAGTCTTGACAAAAGCACTGCACCGAAGTCACTGCCGTAAAGGGTAGACACCCAGTAGCTGTTCATAAGAATAGTGCACAGGATATTTGATGTGAGCACACTCAGAATTATACGCACTGCACCGCCCTTTTTGCCAAGGTACAAGCCATAGATAAGACCCGATATGGCAGCGGTGAGAGTGAAGCCCGGGAAGTATGCCCCTGTGGTAGGGAATATCATGGCACCGAGAAAATCACCCAGACCGTAAACCAGCACACCGCCTAAAATGCCGAAGCGTCTTGCGGCTATAACAACGGGAATAAATGAGAAGGAAAATCTGATGCTTTCCGTCACGGGAATAGCCAAATATCTTGCAAGAACTATCTGCATTGCAGTGAGAAGCGCAAGACAAGTGAGGGTGAAGATTCTGTCTTCGTTTTTCTTTTTCATAAATAAAACCTCCATTTGTCCCACAAGGTGAAAAATAGAGGCTTTTTAAACTATTTATCACAGCGGGATGCGATTTATGTATCGCAAAGCAAATGCTTTTTCGTCCCCGAAGCAACTCCCCGTCTTCAAGGCACTAAGCGCACATAAATCTACTCTGTTTAATTTTGTTATTCTTAATATACCACTGTATGAAGAGATTATCAATATACAGTTTGCACAAAGCTTAACCGAAAACCACGGTGGTAATGCTCTTTGCGCCGATTGTGATTTTTTTGTGACCCTTTGTCTGTGCTGTCAGCTCAAGATCCTTTTCTGAGTCTGTTGTGTAAACACTCATATCATAGCCGAGCATATTGAAGGAAACATCCTTCTCTTCGCCTTCATTGGCAATTACAACCACAAATTTCTTGTCAGGTGTTCTGAAAGCTGAAACAGTCATATAATTTTCAGCAAGATAAACATCATATTCCTTATCGTCAATCCACTGTTTCCACCATGCTTTTTCTGCAGTGACATCGGCAACACTGATATCAAAGTCAACTGCATAGCTGCCAACGGGAACAAACTTCGTGTAATGAGCCATAGCATAATATCTCTTTGCAACAGTGTATTCGTTGTAGGTTTCACCAACTGCAATCATAGAGTCAGCATGAATACCGCCCTCATTGACAGCAACCCAGCTTGACCATGAGTTCACGCCTGTGAGAGACACATCCTCACCTATAGTTCTTGCCATAATAATTGCGCCGTCAATATCGTCAATTGTGTGCTGGCAGGGAAGCTCACACCACTCGCTCATTTCAAGCTCGACAGCCGGGTACTGTATATCAAGATATTTGCCGAAAGCCTTTTTAAGCATAAAGTTTCTGTCTGTCCAATAGCTGTGGTACGCGTATGTGCCAAGCACATCACGGATATCCTCGTCCGCCATAAGAAGATCGATGCAATCCATAGCATGGTCACCAACCTGACCGCTTTCAAGCACACTGAGCTTAACAGGCATATTTCTTTCCTTTATAGCAAGGGCAAACATGCGAATGAGCTCAACAGCTTCGTCAATTTCATAGTGACAGCCTTCCTGACCAACCCAGCCGCCACCCCAGTCCCACTGAGGTTCGTTTATGGGGCTTATATATTTGACGGGTACGCCCATATCAATAAAGTGCTGAGTTATGTCAAGGAAATAGTCAACATAATCCTGATAGCATTCCTTTTTTAGATTTGACTGAGCAGGCTCAAGTCCGCCTGATGCCTGACCTGAAACACACATTGAATAGTGAGGTGAATTGGCAAACATAACAACAGTGTCAACACAGCCGTAGCTAAGAGCCATTTTAAGGACCTTCTGTGCTGCTGCGTCTTTGCTCCAGTCATACACCCATTCTTCCTTTTCACTGTCCCACACAAGGAAGCTTTCAGTGCTTCTTGATGAATTGCGATCAAGACGTGTGTCGGGGTTATCCTTTTCGCCGCCGCCTATGTTATAGCGATAGATGTTAAGTCCGAGACCCTCCTGACTGAAAATGAGCTTTGTCACCTCTTCGGCAGAGTCGCACTCGCCCAGTTTCTGTGCCCACCAGCAGCCTGAGGTGCCCCAGCCTGTGATTTCCTGCTGACGGGAGATTTTATTGATACTGATTCGGGTTGTGTCAGCACTCACGCCGAACCAACCGCCGATTGTCACCATAACATACAGAAGCAGAGATATGTAATAGATATACTTCTGAATAAAGACCGTTCTGTTTTTAATCATAATGCCTTCTCCTTGATTTGTTTTTTATATTTTAGCAGATTAATGCAGAAAGGTCAAGAAAAAGTCCAAAGGGAGGCTTTAAATTTCAGCCTCCCTTTTGTTGTTATCTGCAGAATCTGTGATTTCCTATTACGGTTATTATCGGTCTTGAATGCATAAAGGCATTGCTTGTTTTTTTAGGGTTATAATAATATATCGCTCCCCCGCTCGGATCCCAGCCGTTGATGCAGTCTCTTGCTGCCTTAAGCGATGTTTCATTGGGCGCTACACTCCAGTTGCTGTCATTAACGCAGGAAAACGCACCCTTCTGATATATAACTCCTGCAATTGTGTCGGGGAATGAGGAATGCTCCACACGGTTGAGCACAACTGCACCCACTGCAACCTGACCCTTATAGTTTTCTCCTCTTGCCTCAGCAGCAATAAGCTTTGCAAGAAGATTGATATCACTTTTGCTGTATGAGCCTGAAGATGAGGAAGATGATGAACCGAGGCCGAGAAACTTAAGGGTTTTCGGGCCTGCAATTCCGTCGGCAGTGATTCCGCAGTTTTTCTGAAAGGCTTTGACAGCATTTCGGGTGTTTGTGCCGAATATTCCGTCAACCGAGCCTTTATAGTAACCTAACTCCTTGAGCTTTTTCTGCACGCGGCGCACTTCTTCGCCTCTTGAGCCCAGCTTGGAAAGGGCTGATATGGCAGTGCCCTGCTGTTCTTCGCTGACAGTGGGAAAATAAAACACTGACGCAGCACACGAAATAATAACCAGAGAACATATAAACACCTTTAATTTTTTATTGAACTGCATAATTAACACCTCTGAGATTAGAGTGTGCAGAAAGTATAAAATTATTCGGATATTTTTCTCAGATAAAAGTTAAGAGGCACGTTATAAAACGCACCTCTTAATTAATCTTAAGCTTTTTATTTGCCGACAATTATATCAATCATTTCATCAGTCATTGCATCAATGTCAAACTGAGAAGGATTGCCGCTGATATTGTCGATTTTTTTGCTGTATTTTGACTTTGTAAGGTCATCGCTCATTTCAAGCACATAATAGAATGCATCTGTATGAATTCCGAGAGCCATTGAAAGATTTTTCTTGCCCCATATTGTGCTGCCGTCTGAGCCGTAGCCTGTGAAGACTATGCTGCCCTCGCTGAGCTCCCAATCCCACACTGCTGCAGGATAAATGCTGTAGCTGACGCCGTCAATGGTTATTGTGTAATAGCCGTCAGCCTCAGTCAGCAGACCTTCTGTGCTGAGCTTTTTATTCTTTTGGATATCCCTGCTTGTTATAACTGCATTTTCATGAATTGAAACAAGCTCAGATGTGTTTCTTTCAACTGCCTTATAGTCTTCGCTGCTGCCTTCAGCTGAGAAAACAATAACATCCCAGTTACCGTAAAGGGCAGTCTTTTTAATTTTAGTCTGTGCCTTTGTGCCTGAGTAGGTTTCGGGCTCAGCCATAGGCCAACCGTCTTTGCTGAAAACAAGCTGTCTGATTTCCAGGAATGATTCGGAGCTGACATCACTAAGGCCATTTGCTTCAGCAGCAGCCGTGCCTGTTGTGATTTGTGTGCCTGCCTTGAAATAAAGCTGAGACTGTGATGCCATAAACCAGTTGCCGTTCTTCGTTTTTATAATGCTGGGACAGCCTATAGAGGCTCTGCCCATATCCGAATAAACAACTCCGCCTTTGCTGCTGAGAAGGAAGTTATATCCGCCTATAACAAGTGTGCCCTTATCGTACTGTGACTTGCCTACACCTGCAGAGAATTCACTCATATCCTTGCCTGTCATATCAAGATAGGGACCGTCAATTCTCTGGCTTCTTGCAACTCTGATATTATAGTTTGTTTCTTCGTTGCCGTATGTGACGAACATATAGTAATAACCGGTTTCTTTGCTATAAACTATTTCACTGCCTGTAACAAGGCTTCCGTCCTTTTTGGAAAGGGCGGGAATGCGGCCGGGGTTTGCTATAACCTTACCCGCGCTGTAAACCGTAGAGCCGTGAAGAGTGGATATCTTTTCACCCTGAAGGTTATACTGACTATCCTTTTTAAGAAGGCCTGTCTTCCTGTTGAGCTCAATAAGATTGATGCTGCCCTTGATTTCACCCTTGCCGTAATATGAGCCGTATGCCATAAACATGCCCTGATCTGTTACAATAACATTGGGGTGCACTGCATTGGCTTCATCATAGTGCTTGCTGACATTCTTTTTCTTGCCGTTTTTATCAATCTGGGTGCCGTCATGTCTTCCGCAAGAGCTGATAACAATGCCCACTTCTTCCCAATCCTTGTTAAGCACTGCACTTTCAAGGTCATTTGTCTTGACGCAGAATATTGCCGATTCGTTTGCATCTGCCACCTTGGAAAGTGAGAAATAAAGATAATAGGTACCGTCAACCTTGACAATATCGGGAGCAAGAGGTGTTCTGTCTTCGTTTGTGTCGGAATAAAGCTCGTCCTTGCCGTAGCCGTGGGTTTCTGCCCATTCGCTGACACAGTCAAAGGCGCTGAAGGACATAATGGCATTGCTCTGGGCATTGACATTATGAGGGAAGTATGTTGTTCTGCCGCCCCAGTTAAGCATATCTGCAGACTTGATGACAACATTATCAGAGCCGAAGCAATAGTAATATCCGCTTTTTTCGTCATATATAATTGACGGATCCTTGATATCATAGTTTGCATAAGAACCTGCATATCCGTTGCCTAAGGGATTAAGCAGCTCGGGCGCTTCAATATCCAGAGTTGTTTTGTCTGTCTGAGAATCTGCAGGTCTCTTGCCCTTTTTGAATGAGGCAAGAATTGTCAGCTTGCTTTCAACGGTTGTTTTATACTGAAGCATATTGACATCCTTGGTAACATCCTCACCGTTAACCGTAAGCTTTTTAAGGTTATAATATGTTGTATCTGTGCGCTCGGGGTTGATGTTGAGTGTTATCTGCTGACCCTTTTTGCATCTGAAGGAAAACTTCTCATCGCTACCCACAGTTTTATCACTGTCGATAGTTATAACACCGTGATCGAAGCTTTCAACAAAAACTACATAAGTACCCTGATGTATAAATTTGAAGTACATTCCTGCCACTGTTGCAAGAAGCGCCACAGTTACAAGGAAAAATATCCAGAATTTCTTTTTCATAGCCCGTAAGTTATCCTTTCGTTATTCAACAGTAAGAGATGATATTACATCTGAATAAATGCTCACTGCGTTGTTATAGAAATTTTCTTTGACAATTTCTGCCTGTCTTTCATCAGCAACATAAAGTGTTATTTTAAGAAGCTGTGTATTCATATCGAAAATTTCAAGACTGACCTGACAGCCGCCGTCAGCAAGCTTTTCAACCTGAACATTACTCTCTTTTTTTATTCTGTCTCTTTTCAGTATTTTTAAAGCTGCATTGACCGCTTTTTCTCTGATGCTTCTGGGCAAGGAGCGCTCTATTCTTGCCACATCAATTTTTGATTTTGATGTTATTGTTATAAGCTCATCACCATCAACGATTTCAGATGTAACCTGACCTCCGCAGACAAGCTCACTCATTGCACCGTTAACCTCAAAATAATTTGCAATTCTGTATTCCTGAAGTATTTCGTTAATCTGAGTTCTTGTCAAGGGCTTATCGAGTGTCTTGAGAAGATAGCAGACGAGCAATTTGATTTCAGGCTGCTGTCTGAGACCGCCGGGGGCGATGCCTTCTGAAAATGTATTGTTTTCCATAGTCATATCTCTTCCTTTGGATTTTTTCGCACAATGCGCAAAGTTATACATATATAATTTTATCACAATAATAAAAAAAGTAAAGACTAAACAGAAAAAATGTGGAAATTTAAAGTTCTTTATCTCATTGACACAGCTTTATTTGTAGGTTAAAATATAATTAGCTTTATAAAAGGATTGATCTTATGAAAAAATATACTACACTGCTGTTTGATGCAGACGACACTCTCCTTGACTTCGGCAAAGACGAAACCGAAGCACTTTCAAGAATTCTTGATGAGTGCGGCATAGAAAAAAGTGAAGAAAACATCAGCACCTATAAAGAAATCAACGTCGGCTTGTGGAAGGCTCTTGAAAGAGGCGAAATAGATAAGCCGGGCCTCAAAAAGGTACGTTTCAGAATGTTCTTCGATAAAATCGGCTACGCCCCTGATGAAGATCCGTTTATAATAAACGAGCGCTATCTTTCTTATCTCGGCGAAGGCGGAAACCTTCTTGTCGGTGCAAAGGAGCTGATAGCTGAGCTTCACTCAGATTCTTACGGCCTTTATATTGTGACAAACGGCATTGAAAAAACTCAGAAAAACCGTCTGACCAAAGCGGGCATACTCCCCTTCTTCAAAGAGATTTTTGTCAGCGAGGCCGTCGGCTACCAGAAACCGCGAAAGGAATATTTCGATTATGTACTCAGTCACATCGGTGAAGCTGACAAAAGCAGGGTGCTTCTCATCGGCGATTCCCTGACCTCAGATATCAGGGGCGCACTGAACGCGGGTATAGCTTGTGCCTGGCTCAGACACAACCCCGCCGCTGACAGTGGCGAGCTTAAGCCTGACTATATTATAGACAATATCACCGACATAAAAAATCTGCTGTAAAGAAACATCCGGGATTCACCCAAAGGCGAGTCCCGGATATTATTATGCAAAAAGTGAAAGGATAACCTTGAGAATACCCGTGAAATCAAAGCTGACTGCAGGCAGCTCAAATATGCTGTCATCAACACTCAGGCTCACATTGTCAAAATAGGTATACTGAATTGTACCCTTTGCAAAATCCTGTGCCTTGAGCACCTTAAGGTCATCACCCACATAGAAAAAGCTGTTTATAACTGAACCTCTGTCGCTGAATTCTTCAACATAGTAGCTCACACCGTCAATTGTGGTTTCATAGCTTTTGACGAAAACAAGAAAATCCATTGTGAAGTTTGAAAGGCTTGTGATCGTTTCCCAGATATCAGTGTCACCAAGAGATAAATTGCTTGTTTTCATATGAATAAAGGGAAAAGCAGTAAAATAGCTGTAAAGTCCGTCTTCCTGCACAACTGTGCGAAGTTCAATAAACCCGTTGTCAAAATCGTAGGCTATCTTATCACCCTTAAGATAAACCGTATTGACAACCGAATATGCCGAGCCGAATTCAGGCAGCATTCCCGTTCTGAAGGTAACTGCTACCTCTTTTGTCTGCTCTGCCGTGTCAAATAAGGTTTCAGTCTTTGTACCTGCTGCAAAAGTACCCACACTGAAAACGGAAAGAAGCATAATAACCGAAAGAATTAATGACAATGTCTTTTTCATATTCATCACTCCAACTATTAATTTCAATTAAAATATAACAGAAACGGGAGGATTAGTCAACTTTATTTTTGGCGTACTCGTTGATTTTGACCTGCAGAAAAGCACTTGCCGCTACTATGGGAACGAATATTGCTAATATAAGGGTCACCACTGCAAAATCCGAGGAGTCGGCATCTTTTTCTTTCATCACATTTTCAAGGCGCTTTGACTGGTTATAATACCAATAAAATCTGTAAAAAGGCACAAATATGCACAGAATCAGCTTTTTTGCACCGCTCTGAATTTCATTTTTGCCGCAGCTGAGAGCTTCAGTTGTTTTGTAAGTCCATATACAGTTATATATTCCGAGTGTAAATAGACTGAGAAGTATATGCTTCACAAGACCGACATACATATCATTATAACCCGGATAAGCATTTTCAGCCACTTCATAGATTTCCTTAGGGTTGGCTCTGAGGTACATCAGAAATGCTGAGCCAATGTTCACAATAAGATATGGCACTTTGTTTACAGTCGTGTTAATTATAGAAAGAAAACCATTTCTTATTGTCATACCGCTATATTCTATAAAATGATGCATAAGCTCCACACCTTGCCATATAAATATCGCAAGGAAAATCACGGCAATCAATGTAAAAATAAACTGACTGTTCTTTTTGCTGCCCTTGAAGTAAAGCAATGCAATAAGCAGATATGCACAAATATTCATAAAACCAACCACACCGAAAGAACCGTCTGATATCATACTGACAACAGAATTAGCTGCAAATAAAATGTAAGACATGCTCAGAAGATTCAGCTTTCTGCTCAGCAGACATACGCAGGCAAAAAGGCTTATTGCCATAGAAATGCACATTGACACAATATAGTCATTTGGAAAAACATTGCTATTTGCATAACCGTGCATTATATTTGAAATTAGAGCACTTGAATTAATCAGACCGTTATAAGATATATAGCGCCTAAACCGATAGACAGACTTGCGATTATTTTCTTCGTCGGGTCAACCTTAATCATTCTCACCGGTTCAGGTTCGTTTCTATTTTCACAAACACTCTCATTGAAACTCGGCGGATAAGCAGGTGCTGCTTCGCCCTCCCCTTTTACTATATAATCCACCGACACACCGAAAAGGTTGCTCAGAGATATAATCTTATCAAGCTCAGGGATGCTCATATTGTTTTCCCACTTGGATATAGTCTGCCTTGAAACATCAAGCTTCTCTGCAAGGTCACCCTGGGACATTTCGTTTTTTGTTCTCAGTTCATATAGTCTTTCGCCGAGGCTGTTCATACTATCACTCCTTTGTGTTTTTCTGATTAAATGATAGCATATAAACTCCTGCTTGTCTATCAAGTCGGCTTTAAAATTTTAGCAACTGACAGTTGCACTTGTGCTTTCGGTGGGGTTCGGCGGCTCCATACACGAACTGCGTTCGTGTCGGCTGCGGTGCAGCCGCAAAATCGCTTCGCGATTTGATGGAGCCGCCTCCCTTTTGCAGAAGCTAAAAAAATCCAAAAAAATTTTTAAAAAACCTATTGACAAACCCGTAATCATAGGTTATACTGTAGTCAAGTTAATGATAATGATTATCATTACTGATAAGAGCAACAACAAAACAATCTGAAAGGCGGTAATCTTATGGCAACGCTTCGACACAGTAACCAAAGAGATGCCGTGCTGAAGGATTTACAGGCTCGATATGATCACCCCACAGCCGAGGAAGTTTATCTTAGTGTAAGAAAAGAGATGCCTTCCATAAGCCTGGCAACAGTCTATCGAAATCTGAAGCTCCTTGAAAGCGAAGGACTCATAGTCAAAATCAACACCGGAGACAGTGACAGATTTGACGGCCACACTCACAATCATTACCACTTCACCTGCAACAGCTGTATGAGAGTACTTGATCTGGAGATAGGCAATACAAACCCTGACACCCTGCCACGCAATTTTGACGGAGTCATTACCGGCCACTCTCTTATGTTTTACGGTTTATGCTCACAATGTAAAATTTAAAAATTAAATTTTGGAGGAAACAAATTATGAAAAAGTACTATTGTCCTGTATGCGGTTGGGAAAGCGATGAACCCGTTGAAAGATGTGCAATCTGCAAGGCTCCCATGAAAGAAAGAGAAGTTGGTGAAATGACATGGGCTGCTGAACACATCCTCGGTGTCGGCAAAGAAGCTAACGTACCTGAAGAAATCGTTATGGGTCTTCGTGACAATTTCAACGGCGAATGCTCAGAAGTTGGTATGTATCTTGCTATGGCTCGCGTAGCTCACAGAGAAGGCTACCCCGAAATCGGTCTTTACTGGGAAAAGGCTGCTTATGAAGAAGCAGAACATGCAGCAAAGTTTGCAGAGCTCCTCGGTGAAGTTGTAACAGACAGCACAAAGAAAAACCTTGAAATGAGAGTAGCAGCTGAAAACGGTGCAACACTCGGCAAGTTTGAACTCGCTAAGATGGCTAAGGAACTTGGTCTTGATGCTATCCATGACACCGTTCACGAAATGGCTCGTGACGAAGCAAGACACGGCAAGGCATTCCAGGGTCTTCTTGAGAGATACTTTGGTTAATTCTCCCCTATTAAATATAAAAAGAGTGGCAGCGATGCCACTCTTTTTTGTCATAATGATGAATTATACTATCAAGTGCAACAGTTTGATAAAATAAAGCAACCCATATAAATCCATGGTATAATGTAATTACCACAAAACAAAAACCAAGGAGGATTTATATGAGTTATACACATCTTA
>JAZNUW010000162.1:0-7631 GCA_045592465.1 Acutalibacteraceae bacterium
TTTGAAAAGTACTTTTAAAAACTCTTCTGATGGTCCTTAAACCATCGAAATCTCGGGTTCCTTTTCTTATCTCGTTGTTTAATTTTCAAGGTCCAATCGCTTCCCCTCTCTCGAGGACAGCTCAAAGAGTATACCACATTCGATATCCTCTTGTCAATACTTTTTTGAAAGTTTTTAAAAAAACTTTTTTCGAAGTATTTTTGTCTCTGCTCAGCTTTTGCCGAAGCAGTGTCGATATTTTATCACTACACAAGGCCAATGTCAACACTTTTTTGCAAGTTTTTTCTTTATTTTTCCATCTTTTTAAACCCTTTTTAACACTCTTCCGGGTGTATTTGTATTTGTTGAATATCACAACACAATATATTGTGTAGATTTTTGTTTTATCTGCTACAGGCCTATATGTTGGGTGGCTATCGAAAATCCTTTTGACATGGGTTTCTTCTTATTTATTATATGGAATTTGCTGCATGGGGGGCGGCTCCGTTGCCGGACTGCGTCCGGCACGGCGCACACCTGCGGTGTGTGTCGGCAAGCACCCGCAGGGTGCTTGGGTGGAGCCGCCGCCCCTTGGCACAGATTAAACCGTAAAGCTTGGAGCCCCGAAGGCCATTGCCTTCGGGGCTCCTGTGAAAGATTAATCATTTGATACACCTTGAACAAGGAGTATATCCCCTTGCCCTTGCATCACTCAGGCTGATTGCGTTTCTCGATTTGCTGAGATATCCGCAGGAGCCCTTGTGATATTTCGTTCCCGAGTTGGTCACATAATATGTTCCCTGCTGTGCGTCATCGCTGACGGCTTCGGTTGTGGTCTGCTCCTCAGCCTCATCTGTCACAGCCTTTTCGGTACTCGCCTCGGTCTGCGATAAGCTTTCATCGTCACCCGACACATTGGCTGTTGTTTCACGGTGAGTTGTTTCGACGGCGGTTGTGTCACTGAAATAAGCCGTTTCTTCACACGCGTACAAAGAAGACATTATCACGTAATCTTTATGTTCCTTATATGTGAGACCTGCCATAGCAACATTGAGCACAACGGAAAGCACCGCTATAACAGCCAGATTTGTTTTGGTGAAAAGCTGCGACCTGAAAAAGTCTGTCAGCTTTTCATAAATTTTATACTTCATAATGCTTCACTACTCTCTCATATTCCTCATCGGTTATATGTGTAATGCTTCCGTGTCTTGGTGAAAAATCCATATCATAATCCTCAACAGGAGTGAAACGGTGAAAATCCTCGGTTTCCTGCATAAAGAATCTGCCCTTTGAATATTCATCCATAACCATAACCCATTTGTCACTACCGTCTATTTTATACATCTCACTGCCCTCAACTCCGCTTGAAGCAAGAGAAACTATAACAGGCTCATCCTTATAGGGACCAGACAGCTTTTCACTCGTGACACAGGCTATTGTCTGATTTTCCTCATATTTGAAATAGAGATAATAAAGCTTTTCATTTTCATTATATATAATATCGCCGTCAATTGTCTGAACGTCTCTGCAATAAAGAGGCTTAGGAGTTGTTATGCTTCTGAAATCCTTTGTGTATGCATAATACAAGCCTGCCGTGTTGTTTCTTTTAGTGGAGTGAGCCCAATAAATCATATACTCCTGCTTTTCTTCATCCCATATAGCCTGAGGAGCCCAGGCACGTGTGGTGTCAGCAAAAGCTTCGCCCTGCTCACACATATCAATTATATTTTCCTCTGACCAGTCAATAAGGTCAGCGCTTCTCCATATAACCAGAGCATGATTTGATTCCCAGCCCTCAATGCACTTCATATCCGTACCTATAATATAGTATAGGCCGTCATGGCCCTTGAAGATGTACGGGTCGCGCACACATTTCTTGCCCAGAGTCTGAGTTATAACAGGCTTATTTCCGTTGAGAGGTCTGAAATGATATCCGTCCTCACTGACAGCAAAGCATATTCTTTCCTGATGAGGCTCATTGCCGAGAAAATAAGCAAATAAATATTTCATTTCTTCTGCCTCCTTTTATAATTCCAGTTCCATAACTGCACAAAGATTTTCTTCACTGTATTCGATTTCTTTTGAATAATTTTTAGAAAGTATGCTGCAGACCTCTGCCGTCAGCTCTTCACCGTCGAGCCAGGCACGCACAAACATTCTTTCAATAAATAAGGTGCTGATAAGGGCAAGCCATACCTTTGAACGAACCTGACAGTCGAAAACACCTTTCATAAAATAGCGCCATATAAAATAAACGGCAATATTGCGCAGATAGCCTGCAACTGTTTTATCCTCATGTTCACATTTGTAAATGACTTTTTCCGTTTCTTTTTCTTTTTCACTAAGTCTTTTTATGTAAGCAGCCCACTTGTCATCTATAATTTCAAAGGCTCTGAATTTATCTATAACCTTTTCCATATCCAAAATCACTTTTTGGCGTATAATACCAGGCTCTGTTTTGTCGTACTGAGATTTTTCCACATTATATTGGATTCTTTCTGCAAAAAACAGTGATGAAAAAAGTCTTGAGTTAAGAGTCAGACTTTCGTCCTCTAGCAGGGTGATTATCTCCTGTCTCGCCCATAGAAGATAGTTATATAAGGCCTCATCATAGTCATCCTCGCCCTCATCGTCGCAGGACACATCATAGGTTTCAAACCCTTCTGTCTGCGAAATAATAAGCCTTGCGCCTTCCTCACAGCAAAGACCCACTCCGCCCTCTTTCACATTTTCAAACCACTCAAAATATCTCGGATGGTCACGGCAAATCTGACAAAGAGCATCTTCGCCAAGGCTCAGAATAATATCGCAAAGGTTATTTTCATTCAGAAAGGCGCACCTTTCCCCGTTCATTTTAAAGGAGCAGACCTCACCCTGATTTATGTTTTCGCAAAGGCGCTTTCCGAAATCGCCTCCGACATTTTTATAGTACTCTGCCGAAGAGGGGTCGATGTCAATTTCCCAGCCGATGCAGCAGTTATCCGAGCATTTGTCGGCACTGCATTTAAAGTTTCTGCAATAAACAGGCATACGCAATATCATATAAATCACCGATTACGATAATATCATAATTTCTTCATATATTCAACCTTTTCAAAATGTAATTCATTTGTTATAATTTCTAATGAAAGTTGTAATTTTTTGCCCTTACAATTTAGGCGACAGTGAGAAGTGTGTTCCCTGTCAATGAAACGGTTATGAAAAGAGAGGTGTTTGCCATGTATAATGTTCTGGTCTGCGATGACGATAAGGCCATTGTACGTTCAATTGAAATTTACCTTAAGGCTGACGGATACAATACCTTCCCTGCCTATGACGGTGTTGAGGCTGTGAACATTCTTATGCAAAACGAAATTCACTGCATCATTATGGATATTATGATGCCCAATATGGACGGTATATCCGCAACCTTAAAAATCAGAGAGCGAAGCAATGTGCCCATAATCTTCCTTTCGGCCAAAAGTGAAGATGCAGACAAAATTGCAGGTCTTGGCATAGGCGGTGACGACTATGTGACCAAGCCCTTCAATCCCCTTGAGGTGTGTGCAAGAGTCAAATCACAGATAAGGCGCTACACTACCTTAGGCACTGCGCCCTCAGGTAACGGCAAGGTACTCAGAACAGGCGGCCTTGAGCTGGATATTGAAGCAAGAAGTGTGACCCTTGACGGTGAAGATGTCAGGCTCACCGCTACGGAATATCGCATTCTGGAATATCTTATGCTCAACATGGGCAGAACTCTTTCTTCCACACAGATTTATGAAAATGTGTGGAACGAGGTTGCAATAGGCTCAGATAAAATCATAACCGTTCACATCAGACGAATTCGAGAAAAAATCGAAATCGACACTAAAAACCCAAAATATATAAAGGTGGTGTGGGGCATTGGATACAAAGTCGACAAAATTTAACGGGAGACTTATTGTCAAAATCATAGCCGTTATTTTAGCCCTGACGGTTGTGGGATTTTCAGCTAAGGGCGCACTTGACGATCTTCTCTATATAGCTAATCAGGAGGATATTGACGCCGAATACTATTTAGAAGGAATTTTCGTTAAGGAGGACAGAGATTTTTTCACCTCGGATGTTTTTGACTCGTGCATGAGAAACTATTTCTTTGACCTTAACAGATATCTGACGGTTTACGGCGACGGCACTAAGGCGAGCTTCGAAAAGCTTAACGGTGAAAACAAAGCTAAGTTTGAAACCTGTAAGCATAATCTTCTGACAAATATTTACCGCGAAATTGTTGAAAACGAAGTCTATTCGGAAAGCATATTCTCTCTTGTGAGCACGGGTGTTGTTGAGCTGAAGCTTCACCAGGCGGATAACAGTGATGATTATGAGGAGCACTATGTTCATCTCTTTGACACCAACTATGAATGGGAGCTTTATTCAAACTGCGATGAAGAAAGCGGCGAATATAACAAAGCCAATTTTGAGGCCAACACCAAAAAGGCGAAAGCACTCGGCGGTGAACTGCTTGTTGATCTGCCTTATGTTGAAATAGAAAAGGACAACCAGACGGTTATTTTTGACCCGGGCACACATATTATCAGCATAAACGAGGATATTTTCAAGCAGGAGCTTATTGATTGCGGACTTGCCGGCTATTTCGGAACCTATGAGGAATATAAAGAGGCTCTCAGGGAAGATAACTTCAGAACAGCCTATAAGAATATTTATTACAGGGTTACTTCAGCTGACGGCACCGTTATAACCAACGATAAAAAGCAGACTGTTCCCGTTTCGGACTACTACTTTAATATAGTCGGCTCAGACGGAAGATATGTTTCCAACAAAGGCTCAGTCTATTATGACGAGGGCTCAAGATTTTATAACGGATATCAGGACTTTTATATGAGAGTTGAGCACCGTCCTGCAACCAATCAGGTGCAGAATGTAACGGTGATGACAACCATGCCGGAGGTTACTCATCCCACCCAGGAAACAACCTATCATGCTTCCTCGCGCACAAACAGCTCTACTAACACCGCAGACAGCTATGACCTTGCTGTTTATTTCAATAGGGATGCTGTTTTCTTTGGTGAAAAGAGTGTCGCCGAAATGCAGACAACTATTCTTAACGCAGGCGCTTTCGCACGAGAGGCAATAGTGAATGTGGCTTTGGGTCTTGGAATTTATCTTGTTGCACTTGTAATTTTATGTGTTCTTGCAGGCAGACGAAAGAGTGATGACGACACAGTTTATCTTCTGCCGACAGATAAAATCTTCCTTGAAATCAAGCTTCTTATAAGCGCAGGCCTTATTGCACTTGCTTTTGGCGCTGTAATATTGATTATAGACGAATATCGCCATATCAGCTATTCCCTCGCTCAGTTCTTCCTTGGCTGTCTGCCGGTTTTAGCTTCTGTTGTGGCAGGCATACTTATGGAGTTTATCCTGAGTGTAACAAAAATCATAAAGGCAAAGAGATTTATCAGAAGCTTGTTTATTGTCTGGCTTATGAAAAAGCCTGTTAAATTTATTATTAAAATGATAAAGAAGCTTTTCTCTTTACTTGCTGCACCCATAAAAGCACTGGTCAGCCTCTATAAAGACATAAAGGAAAAATACACTTACACAAGAAATATTAAGAAAATTGTTGTTATCAAAACCTCTATACTTGTTGCACTTAATGTTATTTCCGTCTTTTTGTGTGCCGGTTCACTTCAGTGGTGGGGCGGAGTTGACCATTTTGGCGAATTTTTCCTGCTGCTCATTTTTGCTGCACCTGCAGTTTTTGCAGATGTGTTTGCAATCCTCAGAGGACTCAGGCTGGTGGGCGGTGTTGACAGACTCCTGGAGGTCCTTAACGCGTACCGTAAAGGCAACCTTGACACCTATATCAACCGCGCGGCTCTGCCCGATTATCTTATTCCTGCCGCCGAGGATTTAGAGGAGCTTGGCGACGGCATAAGAATTGCCGTTGAGGAGGCTGTGAGACAGGAAACCACAAAAACCGAGCTTATCACAAATATCTCCCACGATCTGAAGACTCCCCTGACGAGCATAATAAACTATGTTGAGCTTCTCAAGCACTGCGATATTCAGAACGAAACCGCCTTGTCTTATCTTGACGTACTGGGCGAAAAAAGCGACAGACTGAAATATCTCATTTCCGATCTGGTTGAAGCTTCAAAGGCGGCAACGGGTAACATTGACGTGAACATCATTGATGTTAGCATTAAAGAAATCCTTGCACAGATTACGGGCGAGCACAGTGACAATTTCGACAAAAAGCAGCTCAGCATAGTCTGCGATATCCCCGAAAATGATATAATTGTCAGAGCAGACAGCAAGCTTCTTTACAGGGTACTGGAAAATCTGACGGTGAATATATATAAGTATGCCATGCCTTCAACAAGAGTTTATATCTCAGCCGAAGAAAAAGACGGCAAAGGCATTATCACCTTCAAAAACATTTCAGCAGCTCCCCTTAACATCACTCCTGCCGAGCTTAAGCAGCGCTTTGTCAGAGGCGATGCCTCACGAACAACCGAGGGCAACGGTCTTGGTCTGAGCATAGCAGAAAATCTCTGTCTTCTGCAAAACGGAAAGCTCGATATTGACATTGTGGGCGACCTGTTTATTGCAAAGGTTGAGCTCGAGAAGAAATAAAAAAACTGACGGCAGGTCGCTTCTTATGACCTGCCGTTCTGCTGTTACATAAACTTATATTTGCCGTAATATTCCTTGTATCTTTCAATGGCCTCTTCAATTATTCTTATTGCCTCTTCTCTGCCCTTTGCCTCGTCTATAACAGTGGTTTTATTTTCAAGGGTTTTATAAACCGAGAAGAAATGAGTCATCTCGTCAAAAATGTGTTTGGGAAGCTGTGAAATATCAGTGTAGCCGTTATAGGTGGGGTCCCCTGCGTGAATTGCAATAATCTTATCGTCGGCTGCACCGCTGTCAAGCATTGTGATAACACCTATGGGATAGCACTCAGCCAGCACAAGAGGATCAATTCTCTCTGAGCAGAGCACAAGCACATCAAGTGGGTCATCGTCTGCAGCAAAGGTCAGAGGAATAAAACCGTAATTGGCAGGATAGTGAGTTGATGTGTGAAGAACTCTGTCAAGGCGCAGAAGGCCTGTTTTCTTATCAAATTCATATTTCATTTTGCTGCCCTTGCTAATTTCGATAACAGCATCAAAGCAGGTTGTGGATATTCTGTCTGCACTTATATCATGCCATATATTCATAATTTTTTGCCTCCTTATATGTATAGTATGATGATAACATAAAACAATAAAAATATCAATGCAAGTTTTTTTGATTTTTATCTTGACAACAGAGTCTATTTGTGGTAATATACTTTGGCAAAATCCAATTGCGCTGTTAGCTCAGCTGGATAGAGTGTCTGGCTACGGACCAGAAGGTCAGGGGTTCGAATCCCTTACAGCGCGCCATAAGATGAGAGGTTACACGAGAGTGTAACCCTTTTCTTTTTTTGTGAAAAAAGAAAAGATTATACTGTAAAGGGATTCGAACAAGGAAGGAGAAAACCGTCAGGATTTCGGAAGAAAACAGTCCGGTGGACTGTTTTCGCTGACGTGGCAACGAGCGAAGCGAGGCGATAGGCACGGCAGTGCCGGGACAAAATCCCTTACAGCGCGCCATAAGATGAGAGGTTACACGAGAGTGTA
>JAZNUW010000163.1:0-5908 GCA_045592465.1 Acutalibacteraceae bacterium
GCGAAGCGAGGCGATAGGCACGGCAGTGCCGGGACAAAATCCCTTACAGCGCGCCATAAGATGAGAGGTTACACGAGAGTGTAACCCTTTTCTTTTTTTCTGAAAAAAGGCACAGATTATGCTGTAAAGGGATTCGAACAAAACTGTCCTGTTTTTATATTTCTTTGTTCCGAATTGATTTTTTGTGTCTTATGTGCTATTCTAATTAGAGCACAGAAAGGGTGATAATATGTCAGATACAATCGCCGCAGTTTCCACTCCCCTTGCATCGGGAGGCATAGGCGTTATAAGAATATCAGGTGATGAAGCAATAGCAGTTGCTGACAAGGCCTTCAGGGCCACTTCGGGCAAAAGCCTCACTTGCCTTAAGGGGTACACTGCCGCCCATGGCAGAGTACATATAAACGGCGAGGATATCGACGAGTGTGTTGCTCTTGTTTTCCGCGCACCCAGAAGCTATACAGGTGAAAACACTGTTGAGATTTCTTGCCACGGCGGTGTCTATGTGACAAATCAGGTGCTTCGTGCCGTTATATCTGCAGGTGCAAGACCGGCCGAAGCAGGCGAATTCACAAAGCGTGCATTCCTTAACGGCAAAATGGATTTATCTGAAGCTGAAGCTGTTATGTCACTTATAGGCGCACAGGGTCAGCAGGGCATGAAGGCTGCCATGACAGCTCTCGACGGTGCCCTGAGCAGAAAGATTGACTCTCTTTGCAGCAGTCTTGTTTCAGCCTCAGCCAATATGGCTGCATGGGTCGATTACCCCGATGAAGAAATTCCCGAAATAAGCAACGACGCTCTGAAAAGCACTCTCAGTGATGTCAGATCACAGCTGAGCGCACTGCTTTCAAAATTTGATGCAGGCAAGGCTATCACAAGCGGTGTTGACACTGCAATTGTGGGCAAGCCCAATGTAGGCAAATCTGCACTTATGAATATGCTCTCAGGCTTCAGCCGTTCAATTGTAACAGATATAGCAGGCACCACAAGAGATATAGTTGAAGAAACCGTGCGTGTGGGCAGTGTTATCCTTCGCCTTGCAGACACTGCAGGCATAAGAGAAAGCGCTGATGTGGTTGAAAGCATAGGCGTTGACCTTGCCAAAACAAGAATCGAAAGAGCAGGCCTCATCCTTGCAGTTTTTGACGGCTCTGCCGACCTTGATGACAGCGACAGAGAAATTTTCTCTCTTTGCAGCGGCAGAGATGTTGTTGCCATAATAAATAAAACCGACCTGCCCTCAAAAACCGATATAGAATATATAAAAAGCCATTTCGCCGAAACTGTTTTTCTTTCGGCAAAATCACACGAGGGCGAGGATGAGCTGACAGCCGCAATTGAACGCGTGCTCGGCACAGATAAAATTGACACTTCAAAGGCTATGCTCACAACAGAAAGACAGCGTGCAAACGCTATGGCTGCCCTTAAAAGCATAGACGAAGCTATTGAAGCTATCGATATCGGCATCACAATGGATGCAATAAATGTGTGCATAGACACTGCTATTGACCGTCTGCTTGAGCTGACAGGTCAGAAGGCAAAAGAAACCGTTGTCAACGAGGTTTTCTCACAGTTCTGTGTGGGCAAATAAGAGGTGGATTATGAATAAAACCGTATTGATTACAGGTGCAACAGGCGGCATAGGTGAAGAAATCTGCCGCAGCTTTGCCAAGCAGGGATATAACCTGATTATTCACTTTTTTTCTGCAGAGGAAAAGGCACTTGCACTTAAAGATGAGCTTGAAAAGCTTTACAGCATAAAGGCACTCGCCTTAAAGGCAGATATGAGAGATGCTTCTCAGGTCAGAACACTTTCAGAAAAGGCACTTGCTTTCACAGGCAGTGTAGATGTACTTGTCAACAATGCAGGTGCAGCCTACTTCAGCCTTTTTCAGTTCGCTGACGATGATAAGGTCAGAGAGCTTTTTGACATAAATCTTATGAGTGCCATGCTTCTGACAAAAGAAATTCTGCCGTCAATGATAAACAACCGCTACGGCAGAATCGTGAATATTTCTTCTATGTGGGGAATAAGCGGTGCTTCGTGTGAGGTGCATTACAGTGCATCAAAGGCTGCACTTATCGGCTTGACAAAGGCTCTTGCAAAAGAGGCAGGTCCCTCAGGCATAACCGTCAACTGTGTTGCCCCAGGCTTCATAGACACGCCGATGAATGGGGCTGTAGACGAGGCTGCCGTCAGAGAAATAGTTGAAGCTACTCCCCTTTCAAGAAAGGGCAGACCCTCCGACGTTGCTCCCCTTGTTGCCTTTCTTTCGGGCGACGATGCCTCATTTATCACAGGTCAGGTCATCAGTGTTGACGGGGGCCTTATCTGATCCCCCTTTAGGTGCACACTCTGTTATTTTGTCAGGGTGCCGCCGTCTGCAAAAACAAGAAGCAGAATATCTCTTTCCTGACCCGTCTGCTTATCAATATAAACTAAAGCCTGCTGTCCGTTTTTATCCTTACAGTGAAATTCGTAACAGTAGGCTTCTTTTCCTGTTTCAAGAGGAATAACTGCAGCCTTTGTGCCTGTAACCGATAATGCAGGTGAGATTTTTTCAATTGCCTTATCTTCCGTTACCTTCATTGTGTAAATATCCCTCTTGCAGTGATTCATAAGGTACCCCCTTGCATCAAGGGCTCTGACTTCTCCGCTGTCAAGGGCAACACTGACCTTGATAAGGTCGCTGTAGTGTATTATGCCGTTTTCACAATAGGCAAAATTAACGGTACACACGCCGTCATAGACACTGAAATAGCTCTCGGTCATATTGTCATATCCGTTTTTTTCAAGATATTGCTTTGCTCTTTTTATAGCCTGCTTGCTGCTGATTGTTTCTTCATAGGCATCGGCAGGATTCATAAGATAGCAGAGCTTTCCTCCCTTTTTGGTGATGCCCACACTGATGTCACCCTTTGAAAAGCAGAAAAGAGGAATTTCCGAATTCTGGTCCTCCTCCTGACGCAGAGCTGCAGGGTCTGTGCCTATAATTTCTGCAGCAAGCTCCCTTGCTTCCTCTCTGGTTATTTCATCAAGACCTTCAAGGCTTCTGCCCCCGTTTCTGTTGAGGATATTGTCGGCAAAGGGACCGTCATAAATAAGTGTGGGATAATCTGTGAGGCTCTGTCCCGCATCATTCATAGAAGATAAAAGACTTTTCGGCAGCTCTACTGAGTCAACTGTCGGAATTTTTTCTTTTTCCGTGAGAGTTATATTTCCGTCACCGTAATCGGAAAGCACACCGTTCATAGAATCGCTCAGAGCCCTTGAATATTCAAGAAGCGCCATAAGGTTTTCGTTGTTTTTTTGTGAGATTTCCACCCTTCCCTCTCCCGTTGCAAGCGAAAGAGTGTAAGCGCCTATCTGAGAAAGGAATTTATAAATTTCATCACTGGCAAAATTTTCGTCAGTGAGCTGACCCAGACTTATCTTCGCACAGGCTGCCTGCCTTGTCAGCTCGTTGCCTACACTCAGCAGCTTTTCGGCGGTACCGCAATAAATGCCCTTTTGCAGGCTGACAGTGATATTGTCAAGGCTCTCGCACAGCTCGGTCATGGCGCGCTGATATGACACCTCATTTGCAAACTCATACTTTTCGGCACGGGACGCGAAAACAAAGGTGCTAACACAAAGCACAACAACCGCCACCGAAAGAAAGCAGATTGCTCTTATGAATCTTATTTTTAGTCTGTTATTCATTTTCATTTCTCCTTGAAAGTGTTTTTAAGTTTATTTATTAATATTAGATAAAATTATTTTACGAAATATTTAAAAAAATATCCCTTATTTTTTTGGCTATTCGTTGCATAAAAATCTTATTTATAGTATAATAGAACTAATTATGATGAGGAGGTATGCCCGTTGACAGCTTATCTTGATAACAGTGCAACAACAAAGCCATGCAAAACTGCAAAAGAAAAAATGCTTTATGCCATAGACGAGTGCTGGGGTAATCCGTCCTCACTGCACACAAAGGGTATAGATGCTGATATGCTGCTGATCAGTGCAAGACGCACTCTCGCAAAGCTTATCAGCGCCGATGAGAAAGAAATCTTTTTCACAAGCGGCGGCACAGAGAGCAACAACCTTGCCATTTTCGGTGCGGCACACGCCTTGAAAAGAAAGGGCAAAAAAATCATCACAAGTGCCGTTGAGCATCCCAGTGTGCTGCGCTGCTTTGACAAGCTTGAATCTGAGGGCTTCACAAAGGTCATCATCCCTACAGACAAAAGCGGACTTATAGACCTGCAAAGGCTTGAAGAAGAAATTGACAGTGACACCATTCTCGTGAGCATTATGGCTGTCAACAACGAGGTCGGCTCAATTCAGCCAATCGACAAAATCAAGTCCATAATCAGAAGAAAAAATTCACCTGCTCTTTTTCACATAGATGCAGTTCAGGCCTTCGGCAAAATTCCTCTTAACACAAAGAAGCTCGGCGCGGATATGATGAGCATAAGCTCACACAAAATCCACGGGCCAAAGGGTGCAGGCGCGCTGTTTATAAAAAACGGTGTCAGACTCACACCCAACACCTACGGCGGCGGTCAGGAAAACGATGTACGTCCCGGCACCGAGCCGATGGTTGCAATAGCCGGCTTCTGGGGCGCTATGCTGGAGCTTGATATAAAGAAATCCCTTGCCCGGGTCACTTCACTTCGCGATGCTTTCACAGAAAAGCTCAGAGCCATTCCCGGCATAAGCATAAACAGCAGTGCCGATTCACTGCCTTATATAGTCAATCTCTCTGCCGAAGGACTTCGCTCAGAAACAGTTCTCAACCTGCTTTCGTCAATGGACATATGCATTTCTTCAGGCTCAGCCTGTGCAAAAGGTCACAAGAGCTATGTTCTGAGTGCCATGGGTCTTTCAGACAGACAGATAGATTCCTCTCTTCGCGTGAGTCTTTCACGTTTCACAACCGAAGAAGAGCTTGATTACTTTATCACCGGCATTGAAAAAGCCATGAAAACCATAATGAAGAGGTAAGAAATGAAAGAAGTATTGCTTATAAAAAACGGTGAGCTTGCCCTCAAGGGTCTTAACAGAAGCACCTTTGAAGACATTCTCGTAAAAAATATGAAAAGACGCCTCATGAACAGTGTGGGCAAATTCACCTTCATTAAATCACAGTCAACTGTTATTGCAATGCCCAAGGATGAAGATGTCGATTTTGATGAGGCAGTTGAAACAATTAAAAAGGTTTTCGGTATTGCGGCATTTTCAAGAGCTGCTGTTGCCGAAAAGGATTTCGAGGATATCAAAAGGGTTGCTCTTGAATATCTGGGCGACGAGCTCAGAGAAGCAAAAACCTTCAAGGTTTCGGCAAAGCGCAGTGATAAGCGTTTCCCCATGACATCACCCGAAATCTGCCGTGAGGTAGGTGCACATCTTTTAAGAAACATCAAAACCTTATCCGTTGATGTGCATAACCCTGATGTTACAGTAACCGTTGAAGTCAGAGACAACAATGTTTTCATTCACGGTAACCAGATAAAAGGTGCCGGCGGCATGCCCGTTGGCTCAGCAGGCAGAGTTGCCCTTCTTGTTTCAGGCGGAATCGATTCACCCGTTGCAGGCTATATGATGTCAAAAAGAGGTCTTCAGCTCACTGCAATTCATTTTGCAGCACCTCCCTACACATCACAAAGAGCCGAAATGAAGGTGCGCGACCTTGTTTCAATCGTTGCAAAATACAGCGGCAGAGTCAACTTCGCAGTTGTTAACTTCACTAAAATTCAGGAAGCTATAAAAGAAAACTGCCCCGAAGAGCTTTTCACCATTATTATGCGCCGTCTTATGATGAAAATTTCAGTCAGACTTGCAGAGCGTGACGCCTGCGGTGCACTGGTAACAGGTGAAAGTCTCGGTCAGGTTGCTTCACAGACCTTAGGTGCAATT
>JAZNUW010000164.1:0-4108 GCA_045592465.1 Acutalibacteraceae bacterium
CCTCAGAGGTTGTAGGTAAGGAAATCCGCAAGCTCTATTCATGGAGCGACGAGGATAAGCTCATTAATAACTAAAGGTTTAAAGGTCTGTTGGCATGACAACAGACCTTTAATGAATTGTCTGAAAGACAATTCATTTCATGCCGAAGGCATTTCATGCACGAAGTGCATTTCATGACCAAAAGGTCATTTCATGGCGCAAGCCATTTCATTAATAAATCAGCACATCCATGAGGTCATATTATGAAAGAAAACCTGTTAGTTGACTTATCAAAGCAGTTTGCGGTTGACACAATAAAACTCTATGACGAGATAAGAGAAACAAAGAAACATACCGTTCTTATAAATCAGCTGCTAAGATGTGGTACCAGTATAGGTGCAAATATTCATGAAGGCAATTACGCTTCAAGCAGAGCAGACTTTATAAACAAGTTTCAGATTGCTCTCAAAGAATGTTATGAAACGGAATATTGGCTTGATATAATGAAGGATGCAAGCATTATAACTACAGAGAAATATAATGAACTTATTTCGAAGTGTGGTAAGATCAGAAAACTTTTAATTGCATCTGTAAATACAGCTAAGGATAATACTTTAAGTGTTTGAATGAAATGCACTGTGTGCATGAAATGGCTTATGCCATGAAATGAAGCTTTGCTTCATGAAATGCACCTTAGGTGCATGAATTGAATTGACCTTTCGGTCATGAAATGCACTATGTGCATGAAATGGCTTACGCCATGAAATGAAGCTTTGCTTCATGAAATGCACCTTCGGTGCATGAATTGAATTGGCATAGCCAATTCAATATTTAAGGAGGTAAAACCAATGATCAAAGACACAATAGTAGACGGCTTTAACAATGCCCCTCACCGCAGCCTTTATCACGCTCTGGGTCTGACAAAGGAGGAGCAGTCACGCCCTCTTATCGGCATTGTCAGCTCATTCAATGAGATAGTGCCCGGTCACATAAACCTTGATAAAATTGCCGATGCGGTCAAGCTGGGCGTTGCTATGGCAGGCGGTACTCCCATAGTTTTCCCTGCAATTACAGTCTGTGACGGCATTGCTATGGGTCACACAGGTATGAAATATTCCCTTGTAACAAGAGATCTTATTGCCGACTCAACTGAGGCTATGGTTATGGCTCACGGCTTTGACGGCCTTGTTATGATTCCCAACTGTGATAAAAACGTGCCCGGTCTTCTTATGGCTGCGGCAAGACTCAACATCCCCACTATTTTCGTTTCGGGCGGACCTATGCTTGCAGGCCGTGTTGACGGCAAAAAGACAAGCCTTTCAAGCATGTTTGAGGCAGTAGGCGCTTACACAGCAGGCAAAATCGATGACGAAAAGCTGCGCATCTGCGAAGAAAACACCTGCCCCACCTGTGGCTCCTGCTCAGGTATGTACACGGCTAACTCAATGAACTGTCTGACAGAGGTGCTGGGCATGGGCCTTCAGGGCAACGGTACTATTCCTGCTGTTTATTCGGCAAGAATTGAGCTTGCAAAGCACGCAGGTATGCAGATTATGGAGCTTGTTAAAAAGAACATCCGTCCCCGCGATATTATGACAGAGGCTGCTATGAGAAACGCCGTCACTGCTGATATGGCTATCGGCTGCAGCACCAACAGTATGCTTCATCTGCCTGCTATTGCCAATGAGTGCGGAATAGATTTCAATCTTGATATGGCAAATGAAATCAGCGAAAAAACACCTAACATCTGCCACCTTGCACCTGCAGGTCACACCTATATGGAAGACCTTAACGAGGCAGGCGGTGTTTATGCCGTACTCAGAGAGATTGCAAAGCTGGGTCTTCTTGACACAAGTGTTATGACCTGCACAGGCAAGACCTTAGGCGAAAACATCGAAAATGCCTTTAATAAGGATGAAACTGTTATAAGAACAGTGGATAATCCCTATTCAAAAACAGGCGGTATTGCCGTTCTCAGAGGTAATATTGCCCCTGACGGCTGTGTTGTCAAGAGAAGTGCAGTGGCTCCCGAAATGCTTATTCACGAAGGTCCTGCCAAGGTTTTTGACAGTGAAGAGGATTGCATCGCTGCTATATACGGCGGCAAAATTGTCAAGGGCGATGTGGTTGTTATCCGTTATGAAGGTCCCTCAGGCGGCCCTGGTATGAGAGAAATGCTTTCACCCACCTCAGCTATTGCAGGCATGGGTCTTGACAAGGACGTTGCTCTTATCACAGACGGCCGCTTCTCAGGCGCAACAAGAGGTGCATCAATCGGTCACGTGTCACCTGAAGCTGTCAGAGGCGGACTTATTGCCTATGTCAAGGACGGCGATATTATTTCAATCAACATTCCCGAATATAAAATTGAGCTCAAGGTCAGCGATGAAGAAATTGCAAAGCGCAAAGAGGAAATGCCCATCAAGGTCAAGACGGATATAAGAGGCTATCTTGCACGTTATGCCGCTATGGTAAGCTCAGCTGACAAGGGCGCAATTATCAATAAGTTTTAAAGAGTGATAAAAATGGATTTAAAAGATTTATCATATCGCATATCCCTGCTCAGTGTTTTCAGAGGCCTTCTGGATAAAAAAGAAATGACGGCACTTCTCGCTTTTCTCAAGAGCGAAGACTTATATGAAAAGCTCAGCCTTTACGGTGAGTTTGTGTCAACTCTCGGTGAATACGGCGGTTCATTTTCTTCTTTTCTCAAAAAGGCTGTGTGTGAGGACGAAAACATTTATATAACCTCTGTGGCTAAGAATGTGAAGGTGTCTTCATCAATTAAAGAAAACGCACAAAGGGAGCTTCAGCTCTTCTCTGAGCTGACAAAGCTCACCCCCGAAATTCTCTTTCAGGGCAGCGGCTATGAGGGATATATCCCTGAATTTGAAAACGAAAACGTGGACTTTTCGGCAGTGTACAGCGAAAGACTCAGCCATATTGACCGCTACGGTTACGGCATTTTTGCCACGGCAGGCATGTTCAGGGTTGAGGACGGTGAGATTATCCCCGTTGAGGCTGCTGACGATATCACAACTGAAAGCTTCATCGGCTATGAAGAGGAAAGACGCAAGGTTATGGAAAACACCCTTGCCCTCACTGAAGGCAGAAATGCTCAGAATGTGCTGCTTTGCGGTGACGCAGGTACGGGCAAATCTTCAACCGTCAAGGCAGTTGCCAATGCATATTTTGACAAGGGCGTAAGGCTTATTGAGCTGAGAAAGGACCAGCTTTTTTCACTCTCTTATGTTATGGGCAGAATTGCCGACAACCCCTTGAAGTTCATTATCTTTATAGACGACCTTTCATTCAACAAGAACGACGACTGCTTCAGTATGCTCAAGGCGGCTCTTGAGGGCTCAGCCAGTGCCAAGGCGTCAAATGCTGTTATTTATGCAACCAGCAACCGCCGTCATATAGTCAAGGAGCGCTTCTCGGAAAGAGGCCACGAAGACGATGTTCACCACAGTGACACAGTGCAGGAGCTTCTTTCACTTTCAGACCGTTTCGGTCTTGTGGTATATTTCTCCAAGCCGAACAAGAAGCTTTATCTTGACATAGTTCACGAGCTGGCTAAGAAAGAGAATATTTCAATTGATGAAAAAGAGCTTGATATAAAGGCTGAGGCTTTTGCTCTTGCAAAGGGAAGCCGTTCACCCAGAGCTGCACAGCAGTTTATAAAGGGACTTATGTGAATTATGAATTATGAATTGTGCACCTAACGGTCATTAATTGCTCGATAAAATCTTTGATTTTATCATATCGTGTTGCGAAGCAACATATCGAGCACGAAGTGCATATCGAGCACGAAGTGCATATCGAGTGCGAAGCACATATTGAGTGCGAAGCAACACACAGAAAAATCGATATGTTTGCCTGACGGCAAACTCGATATATTTGCCTTCGGCAAATTCGATATGTTTTGCTGTGGCAAAACCCGATATGCACTCTGCGAGTGCAAGAATGAAATGACCTGACGGTCATGAATATATAATAAAAGGAGAATCACTATGCTAAAAAAGATTTCAACAGACAAAGCACCTGCTGCTATCGGACCTTATTCACAGGCTATAATGGCAAACGGCTTTCTTTTCACATCGGGTCAGATTCCCATTAACCCTGCAAC
>JAZNUW010000165.1:0-11663 GCA_045592465.1 Acutalibacteraceae bacterium
GCAATGGTACCGTCTATCATATCACTAAAACCGCAGATGAGATATGTGATATAAAAAGCTAAGGAAAAAGTAGGAAAGAACAGTAACAGAATACTGCCGATAATACGGCAACCGGTAATTATATTTGCAATATGTTTCGTCATTTGTTCACCTACAAATTTTTATTTGTCGAACTGATTATATCACACTTAATTTGAAATTACAATCGGGTGCGGATGTCCCGCCCTCACTTATTCATTTTTCACTATTACTTCTTACTTCCAAAAATCGACCCAAAGGTTAGTGAAAAGTGAATAGTGAAGAAGTAATAAGTAAAAATCGACAACCTTCTGTCGAAGATTGTCGATTTTTGGCCCGCCCGAAGGGATTCGAACCCCCGTTCTTCAGAATCGGAATCTGCTGCGTTATCCAGCTGCGCCACGAGCGGATAATGTTTTGCTAACTTAAACGGCTGCTGCCATAAGACAACAGCCGTTATAGGCGATTTTATTCAGCAAGAGCTCTTTCAAGCCAGATCTTGCCGATATCCATTGCTGCATAAAGACCCTTCTTTTCAGTCTTCTGAGCAATTCTGTCATGGGGACGAACATTGGGGTCTGTGTTGATAAGCTGAACGCCTACTCTGTCTGCCACCTGAAGTCCGTCAACATCCTTTGTTGAGAGAATCTGGAACATAACAACAAACTTATCGCTCATATTGCCGTAGTAAATTGTGTTACCTTTGCGTACGAGGGGTTTGTCTTTGTATGTCAGAAATTCATTTTTCTTTTTTGCTGCCATTGTGTACCTCCGTTTTTATCAGTC
Organism: Acutalibacteraceae bacterium; assembly: GCA_045592465.1. Classification (GTDB taxonomy): domain Bacteria; phylum Bacillota; class Clostridia; order Oscillospirales; family Acutalibacteraceae; genus UBA6857. The sequence goes on from JAZNUW010000165.1 coordinate 805, forward strand.
CTGAAGATAGTTTTTCACAAGCTCCTGTAACAGCTCGTCTCTGTCTACCTTTCTAATAAGGCTGCGTGCGTTATTGTGTGTAGTGATGTAAGTCGGGTCCTCAGAGAGAATATAGCCGACTATCTGGTTTATTGGATTGTATCCCTTTTCTTTCAATGAGGCATAAACCTGAGAAAGAATATCCTTCATTTCTTCGGCTGAGCCTTTCTGAAGTTTGAATCTGATGGTTTCATCTATCATAATGCGACCCTCCTATACAGGAATTTTTTAATGATACGCAATATATTATATAACATTTTTGGTAAGAAAACAATGGGATTTTAAATTTTTTTATAAAGAAATTGTTACATTATAGTGTAATTTGGGTGAAAAACTGACAATGAATGACAAATGATGCGCAGAATAAGAGATTTTGTTTATTTATACTATTTTCATTTCTGCAATAATATGATACAATATAAATGTTAATGATTTGCTGAAAGGTGGTATTTCTTAATATGAGACTGCTTAATTCGGATGAAATGAAACAGGTTGAACAGTATACTGCTAAATACGGACTGTCATATCAGCGTATGATGGAAAATGCAGGTGCAGCCTGTGCACGAAACATCAGAAATGAAATTGAAAAGGAGAAAAGCCTTAAACGTAATGTGGCTGTTGTTTGCGGTAAAGGCAACAACGGCGGCGACGGCTTCGTTGTGGCAAGAAAGCTCAATGAAAACGGCTATAATGTCTGCGTTATTATGGCGGCAGGGTACCCCACAAGCCAGGAAGCAACATATATGTATAAGCTTATTATCGATATGGCTATTCCTACAGTCTGGTTTGATGCAGACAGAGCCAAAACGGTGCAGACTATCAGAAACGCAGATATCATAGTTGATGCTGTTTTCGGCTTCAGCTTTTACGGAAATATCAGCGCTGACCTCAGATTCCTTTTTGAAGAAATGTCAAATGCAAAGGGTGTCAAATTTGCAATTGATGTGCCCAGCGGTGTTTATTGCGACAGCGGCTTCAATGACCCGGGATGCTTCAGAGCAGATTACACTATTGCTATTTCGGCGCTTAAGCCTGCTCATATTATGCACCCTGCATCAGAGTGCTGCGGAGATATTATTATTGCCAACATCGGCATACCTGAAGAAAGCTATAAGCTGGTCAGCGATTCCCTTTACACCCACAACAGAATTGAGGTGAGCAACCTTTTCAAAGAGCGCTCAAGTGTGTCGCATAAGGGCACATTCGGCCACCTGCTGTGCATATGCGGCAGCAAAACAATGGTGGGTGCACCTGTTCTTGCAGGTATGGCGGCTCTCAGAAGCGGAGCAGGTCTGGTCACCATGGCATTCCCCGAAAGTGCCTATATTCCTGTTGCGAGCAAGCTCACTGAGGCGCTTATGATGCCTCTGCCCGAAAACAGTGAGGGTACTCTTTCGGCGAAAGCTACAGATAAAATTTTAGCATCTCTTCACAAGTACTCTGCCGTGGTCATAGGCTGCGGAATGGGGATAAATGAAGACACAAAGTCAGTGCTCAGAGCTGTTCTTGCAAGCTCAAAGGTGCCTGTTCTTGTTGATGCTGATGGCATAAATATCATAGCTCAGGACATAAGTATATTGAGAAGTGCTTCATGTGATGTCATTCTCACGCCTCACCCGAAGGAGATGTCGCGTCTGTGCGGCAAGCAGGTGGAGCTTATTGAAACAGACAGAGTCGGCACAGCAAGAGATTATGCTGCTCAGAACAGAGTTCATGTTGTTCTTAAGGGTGCTAACACAGTTGTAGCTCAGCCCTTTTCAAAAAAGGCATATGTCAATGCTTCAGGCAATTCAGGTCTGGCTAAAGGCGGAAGCGGGGATGTTCTGTCGGGTCTTATGGGTGGCTTCCTTGCTCAGGGCTTTACGCCTCTTAATGCTGCAACGGCTGCTGTTTACATTCACGGATATACCGCTGAAGGTGTTTCGGAAAAAATGTCCAAATCCGGTATGCTTCCCGGTGATGTGGCTAAAGAACTTGCATATTCCATGAAAGCCTTTGAAAAATAATCAGAGGGGTTAGTCTATGCTTCGCCGTTTTATGTGTCTTATATCGGCTGTGGCTTTGCTCTTGTGCCTTTGTGCCTGTGAAAGTGTGAAGATTCCTTTTCGTGCAGAGCCATTCACTGCCGATGTGACGTTTCAGAGTGCGGGAATTGATATAAAAGGTGAGTTTACATACAATTCACCTGAGGATATGGTTTTAGTTATAAATGAGCCTGAAAATATCAGAGGACTTACATTCAGCAGTAATGAGGAAAAAACCGATGTGAGCATCAGCGACATAAGCTTCGTTCCCGATGCGAAAAAAGAAAGCGGTGTGTATATTTTATTTGATACCCTTAAAGCTGTGGGTGAGAGCGACATAAGCCTTGCGCTCAGCGGTGAAGAAAAGATATCGCTCACGGTTAATGACAGTGACTGCATAATTACCTTTGACTGTGATAATAAAAGAATTGTTTCTGCACAGATTAAAGGCTACAACTACAAATTTGAATGACAAAAGCGCACATTGAAAGTAAAAAATCAATGTGCGTAACCTTTTATAAAAAAGTACATAAAATATTATGACTCCACTTGTTTAAAAACAGCCAATGGAGGTTAAACTATTTTTGCAAGCAAATTTGTGGAGGAAACACTATGTCAGTCAAACGAGGCGAAATATACTATGCTGACCTCAGCCCTGTTGTGGGCTCTGAGCAAGGCGGAATAAGGCCTGTGCTTATAGTACAGAATGATGTGGGCAATAAGTTCAGTCCTACCGTTATAGCTGCGGCAATAACCAGCCAGCGCTTTAAAACAAACCTGCCAACACATATAAGAGTCAATGCCCATGACTGCGGACTCGCAAAGGATTCGGTTGTGCTTTTAGAGCAGGTCAGAACTCTCGATAAAAAAAGACTTCGTGAAAAAATGGGCATACTTGATAAAAGTGAGATGTACAAAATAGATAAGGCGCTTTCTGTGAGTTTCGGACTTTCACCCGATGTAACTACATAATTAATGCAAAATGCAGAAATGTGGTAACGGGCAGCTTTTCTGAAACCAAGAAGTTAATTATTGAGATTCAGTCATATAAAAAAGAGCAGGTCACAACGACCTGCTCTGAGTTTTGTTTTGATTATTTCTTTTTCTTGTTCTTCATGAAGAATGTGCCTGCAGCCATAATCACAATGTATGTGATAAGATAGAAGAGAACGGGAAGTGAGAAGGTTCCGTTTGCCTGTGCTGCCTGATAGGGATAAACACCGTGAGCAAACACAGCTGCGATAACCATAAATATTGAACCGATTATAGCAAGAACGGGAGCGATCTTACCCTTGAGAACACCGAGGTTCTTCTCTTTGAACATCATGCTTACGAAAATGGGAAGATACATAGCATATGTTGTGATGATGGGAAGCTCTGATGAGTCGAATGAGAAAGGTCCGAACCAGGGCTTGTCAAGCTGTGAGCCATAGAAGAAGAGGAGCCAGAGGCTGCTGACTAAAAGGCCTGCCATGGATGAGTTGCCGGGCATATTTGTTGCAGTGTCAACCTGCTTGAGAACCTCAGGCTTGGGACCAAGGTCACGTGCTGCAATTGCGTGGAAAGCTCTGGAGCAGCCAAGTGTCAGACCGTTGAGTGTGCCCAGGCAGGAGATAACAACAAACAGGAACAGAAGTGTGCCGGCAAATTTTGAGAACACAGCTGAGAAAGCAATTCTTGCACCTGCTTCACCGCCCTGCATGATTACGGAGTTTTCAATGCCGCCTGCAAGACCGATGTAGTATGTGATATAAACTGCTACGATAATAAGAGTACCCATAACAAGTGCCTTGGGAAGGTTTTTCTTTGCATCCTTAAGCTCTGCGTTGATTGATGTTGCACAAATCCAGCCCTCATATGCGAATGCTGTGGCAACAACAGCCTTGAAAAGACCGCTTGATGTTGAAATATCTTCATTAACAACAGTTGTGAAGTTTTCAATAAGAAGACCGTTTGTCAGACCCTTGATGGTACCGACGATAGCCATAAGGAAGAGGGGAATGAGCTTGATGAAGGTTGCGGAAACCTGGAATTTACCTGCAATTTTGGGTGCGAGTGAGTTAAGTGCAAAAATTGAAACAAGAAGCACACCTGCAACTGTCATGCACTGGGGACCAACGATGCTGAGCTGAGCTTCAGCAGGAAGGAAGCCGTTGATGAAAACACAGAGATATCTTGCACTTACCCACGCAAGAACTGATGTGAGAGTGGGGTAGTATAAAAGAGCCAGGAACCAGCCCATAAAGTAGGCATATCTCTTGCCCACAAGAGCTTCAGCAAAGTCAACAACGCCACTGACCTTTTCATGTCTTGTTGCGAGAATTGAGAATGCATAGGCACAGATAACCATAATCAGACCGCCAAGAATCCATGCAAGGATGCCTACAGGGAGATTACCGCCTGTTTCTGTGAGAATTTTTTCTGCTTTAAAGAAAACACCGGAACCAATTACAGTGCCCACAACGGTGCAGACTGCCGTTAAGAGACCGTATTTTTTTTCGAGTTGAGTTGACATTATATTTCCTCCTTGATTTTTGGATGTTTTCATTCTAACACATTTGTTCCGTTTCGTCAATTATTATTTTTTTTACCATATTACATGCGAAAATATGCTATGAAAGGCGAAAAAAAGACAGCATCAAGCGAGAAAGAGCAAAAAAAGTTGTTAACTTATTATCTTTTTTATTGACTTAAATCTATTTTAGTGTTAAACTATATGAGTAAAAATTGGCAGACTATACTTTCTAATAAAGGAGTAAACATAAAATGAAAAAGTTTTTAAGTTTGTTACTTGCTCTTTCACTTGCAATTTCATGCTTTGGTGTTGTGAGCTTTGCAGCAGATGAAGATGATTTCCGTCCTGACTGTGTTGCAAAGGTTATCGACCCGATTATCACTGATGTGAATTCATCCTTCTGTGAAAGCATTAATCAGGTGGGCTACAGCAGTGTTGAAAAGGCATTTTCAGCAGGCTACATCGAGGATATGGAAACTTTCATCAAGGATAATGCTGATGACAGTATGTTCGGTGTAAGCATAAATGATCTTTACAAAGACACAACTACACCCTTTGCATGGTCAAACTTCAGAGTTTGCATGGTTGCGGTTGATGACCATAGCGGCACCTCATGCAGCTTCAAGAAGGCTTATGACGAATGTGCTGAAATTCTTCTCGGCAACAGAGTTGAATATCCCGAAAAGGCAAGAGATCTTGCTCTGTTTGAGAAAATTGCGGAAGTGAAGATCACTGTAGGTGAAAATAAAGGCCATTACAACTACTATTTCACACTTGGTAAGGGTGAAATTTCACTCGTCAGAGCAAATATAAACCTTTATCTTAAGAGAGTTATCAGTAACTACTGGGGTGGCGGCAGATTCTTTACAAATGCCAACATTGTTAAGCTCAGCAACTTCATCGGTTGCCTTATCAACCCCCAATTCACTCTTCTTCCCGAAAATTACAGACCTATCGATGACAATGTAAGCTTTGACGATTACACCTTCTTCGGCAAGATTGCTGAGTTGTCAGGTCTTGATGCTCTTATCGATAACAACTGGTGCAAACGTGCAGGCATGGATTTCATTCCTCTTATGGGTGCGCTCGGTGTTCACACAGACAGCCTTCTCACAGGTGAAAAGGAAGAGGGCTACTTCGTTGCAAGAAGACTTCTCACAGATATGTTCTCAGAGTTCTGTGCATCACCTGTCACTTATGTTCTTAAGGTTCTCTGGTCATTCTCAAAGGAATATTCAACAACCTATCAGCCCGCTTTCAGAGCACTCTTCACAATGAGAAGTGCACAGGTCGGTGATCAGTACTCCGAAGAAAGCCTCGGCACAGTAACAGGTGTTCTTAACTTCCTTTCAGATGCTATTGACAGTGTAACAAACAAAATCGACGGCAAGAAAATGTTCGATAACATTGCATTTTCACAGCTGCCTGTGCAGAGATTTGCAAAGGCACTCGACCACGACGAGCTCTTCCTTATGCTTCTTTGCTATCTTGATATCAACCGTGCATATAAAGCTCCCAACTCAAAATATGATTCCAATAAAGACGGTATCATGGAAGTTTACAGACGCACTGAAAACGAGATCGTAATTGAAAATATATGGATAAACTTCGAAAATGCTGTTAAGAATAAGCTTACTCAGGATGAGCTTACAACAATCAAGAGCTTTTACGGCGATTTTGTTCAGGGCGAAATGACAATGAGCTCATTCCTTTATGATATGCTTACCAATGTTACAGACACAAACGTCGGTCAGATAGGCAACGATTTTATGAATTCACTCAGAACATCAATTTCAAATCTTCTGAAGAAGATTGTTGCTGCAATTGATAATTTCGTCAGAATTGTTCTTGGTGAAAAAGACCCCTTCGAAAGAATCTGATTTTAATAATTGCTCTCAGTTGATCTGGGAGCAATTTTTTTGCCTTTTATAGTTGAGATATTTTTTATAGTGTGATAAAATAATAAGAAATGCAGACACAAAGGAGGCTGAGAGATGAATATTGCAATTGTCGGTGGAGGTGCATCGGGGCTTTGTTGCGCAATTGAAGCAGCAAAAGGCGGCGCAAATGTTACAATTTATGAAAGCAAAGACCGCGTGGGCAAAAAAATTCTTGCTACCGGTAACGGCAGGTGCAATATGCTCAATTCCTTTGCTTCGGCTGATGACTATTCATCACCCTCTTTTGTACGCGGGGTTTTTGAGCAGTGTAATGCTGACAGTGTCCGCCGCTTTTTTGAAGAGTCGGGACTTTACACGAGAGAAGACGAAGAGGGCAGAGTTTATCCTCTGGGTAATCAGGCATCAGGTGTGCTTGATATACTTCGGCTTGAATGTGACAGGCTCGGTGTTAAAACGGTATGCTCCTGTGAAATAACTTCAATAAGAAGACAGGGCAGAGGCTTTATTCTCAGTGACGGCAAAGCCTTTGATAAGGTAGTGCTTTGCTGCGGCAGCAAGGCATCTGTTAAAAGCTGCAACGGATATGATTTGCTAAAAGGCACAGGTCACAGCATAACAAAGCTTATGCCTGCACTGACAAAGCTGACAGTCAGAGATAACACATACACAAAACAGCTCAAGGGTATAAGACACAAGGCTTCACTTATGCTTTATCTTGACGGCAGAAAAGCGGCCGAAGAAAGAGGAGAGCTTCTCTTTGCCGATTACGGGCTTTCTGGTATAGCCGTGATGCAGCTGTCATCACATATTGCAAGATATATGAGAAACGGCGGCAAGGCAGCATATGTTGTGTGTGATTTTATTCCTGACATGAGCTTTGGTGAGCTTTGCGATATAATAGGAAGAATAGCACTTCAACGCAAAGAAATAAAAACCGAAAATCTGCTCACAGGCTTTATGCCTAAGAAGCTGGGTGAGGTTGTAATTAAAAGTGTGGGAATACCTCTGACAAAAGAAGCAGGTCAGCTCACAGATAAAGATATAAAGAACATCGTTTCATCATCAAAAAAATTCACCTTTGAAATTGCATCCCTCAGACCGTTTGAGGATGCTCAGGTGGTGTCGGGAGGCGCAGTTCTCAGCGAGTTTGACCCGCGTACCCTCGAATCACTCAGATGCAGAAATTTATATGTTTGCGGTGAACTTCTGGATGTTGACGGCCCCTGTGGAGGCTATAACCTTCTCTGGGCATTCGCAAGCGGTATAGTAGTAGGAAGGCAGATAAACAATGATAAGAATAAATGAAGTCAAGCAAAGCCTTGACGGCACAAAAGAAGATCTTTTCAAGGTGTGCAAAAAGATATTGCGCATAGATGACGAGCAGATAAAGTCGATAACAATTGCCCGTCAGAGCGTTGACAGCAGAAAAAAAGAAGACGTGTTCTTCGTTTACAGTGTGGATGTTGAGGTTTATGGCGACGAGGAAAAAATCATCAAGCGCTGTAATTCCAATAAGGTTATATATGTTAAGCCTTTCAGCTATGAAATGCCCGAAAACAAGCGTACCTCAAGATACACTCCCGTTGTTGTGGGCTTTGGCCCTGCAGGCATATTTGCAGCCCTGACTCTTGCAAGGGCAGGTCTTAAGCCTCTTGTTTTAGAGCGCGGCAGAGATGTTGAAAGCAGAACAAGGGATGTAAACAACTTCTTTGTCAACAGAATTCTCGACGAAACATCAAATGTGCAGTTCGGTGAGGGCGGTGCAGGCACCTTCTCTGACGGCAAGCTGACAACAGGCATAAAAAGTCCGCTTTGCAGAAAGGTTTTTCTTGAGTTTGCTGACCACGGTGCACCTGAAGAAATTCTCTATTCGGGCAAGCCTCATATCGGTACCGACAAGCTTGCAGATGTTGTTAAAAATATGCGTGAAGAGATAATTTCTCTTGGCGGTACTGTGAAGTTTGAAACTAAGCTTACAGACCTGATTATTTATAACGGCTGTGTTCAGGGCATATCCTATGAAGAAAAGGGCAAGCAGACGGATATGGAAACGGATACGGTTATTCTTGCTATCGGCCATTCCGCAAGAGATACAGTGAGAATGGTTTACACCAAGGGTGTCAAAATGATGCAGAAGCCCTTCTCGGTCGGTGCGAGAATTGAGCACCCGAGAGAGCTCATTGATAAAGCACAGTACGGCGGCTTCGCAGGCCACAAGGCATTGGGTGCCGCAGACTATAAGCTTGCCTGTCACGGTGAGCACGAAAGAGGCGCCTATACCTTCTGTATGTGCCCCGGAGGTACTGTTGTGGCGGCAACAAGTGAAAAGGGCGGAGTGGTTGTCAACGGTATGAGCGAATGGGCCAGAGACGGAGAAAACTCAAACTCGGCTCTGCTTGTCAACGTTTATCCCGAGGATTTCCCTACAGAGCACGTGCTGTCAGGCTTTGATCTGCAAAGAGAAATGGAGCAGAAGGCCTTTATTCTCGGCGGCGGTGACTATGCAGCGCCCTGCCAGCTTGTGGGTGATTTTCTCAGAGGTGAGAAGTCAACCAGGCTCTCCTTTGTCAGACCCAGCTGTCCCACAGGGGTTACACCCTCAGATATAAGAGCAGTGCTCCCTAAAAAGGTGACGGACACAATGGCTGATGCAATAGTGCAGATGGATAAAAAGCTCAAGGGCTTTGCTCTTTCTGATGCAGTGCTTACAGCCCCCGAAACCAGAAGCTCATCACCTGTGAGAATTATTCGCGACGAGGTTTATCAGACAAATGTCAGAGGTCTTTATCCTTGCGGTGAGGGAGCAGGCTATGCAGGCGGAATTGTTTCGGCAGGCGTTGACGGCATCAAGTGTGCTCATGCAGTATTGGAGGATGAAAGATAAGTTTATAAAAAAACATCAGCGCATTTTTGGTTACTTTTTGTGCGCCAGCAAAAAGTAACGCCTGCCCGGCGAGGGCGATAAAAAATATTTGTAAATGAATAAATAAAGCCCTCTCCTTAAAAGGAAAGGGCTTCTAAATTATTTTAATTCTTTGCTGAGACACCAATCTACCCATTTTTCTGTTTTATAGAATCTCTTATACATTGAGTGTCCGTATTTGTTCCAACGAGTATATTTTACATCTGCTCCAAGTTTTTCAAGTTCTGTAACATAATAATCATCACTGTCTATTCTCACATTTGTATCATCTGATGAGTGAGCAACCCATAAAGGTGTTTTAATCAATCTCTGAACATCGTATTTTTCAAAATCACAGCCAAATGATAAACCACCCATCACCGGCACTGCCGCCGCAAAACTGTCGGGATAAAAATAGGCAAGATGCCAGACACAGAAGCCGCCAAAAGAAGTGCCTGCAATATATATGCGTTGACTATCAAAGTCTATGGGCAGCTCATCAATTAGCTTTTTTACTGATTTTATGTAATTGTGTGTAAATTTATCACCTTTATTTGAACCGAAGGGAGCCTGTGGAGAAAGAATATTGCAATCTTCTTTTAAAATCTGTTTGTATAACGGTATATTATCAAATAACTGTTTTATGTTATCGTTGCCCATTGCACCTGCACCGTGAAAGAGAACAAATAAAGGCTTGTTATTTGATTTGGCAGTGTATAACCTGAAAGGAAAGCACATTTCATTTTCGGCATCGTTGTATTTATAAGTGGAAAATCTACCGCCGCAAAGCTTTGTTAAACCACTATTCTGACGCTTATTATTTTCTTCAATCCATTGCTTTGCATTGTTATCTTTAATCCATTCTTTGCCTTTGTGCTCTTTTTTCTTAAATTTATAATAGTCCTTATATGCACTCATAATTGAATGGGGCATTTTTTCTTTTTGGGTTATTGTCGTTTGTGACAATATATAAAGGTATCCGTCGCTGCCTTCAAGCTGAATTGTGTTTAAGTATGCTTCATACCCGTCTCGAACATTTTCTTTGAAAAGATTGCGGATTATATCAAGCTCATTTTCATTGAAAGCTATAAGAATTAATCCTACATCATATGCGCTTTTTTCTACATAAGATTCAAAAGGTGTGATATCGCATAAAAAATTATCAATAAGACAACGAAATTTTAAAGCATTCATAATTCATAATTCCTCATTCATAATTTTTTCCGAACAGTTTCCATGTTGAAAGTCCCGTTATAACAAGCATAATCATCAGCACGTGGGGGAAAAGGTGTGTGCCGACATGCTCTGCTATCTGACCGAAGAGAATAGGGGACATCAGCACGGAAACACTTGATATTGCCATCTGCAGTCCGATAAGGGACTGAGAAAGCTCCTCACCGAAGTGAATGGGTGCAAGGTGGGTCATGTTCGGGAAAAGAGGACCGTTGCCAAGACCTATCATGAAAAGGCCTATTGTG
>JAZNUW010000166.1:0-5733 GCA_045592465.1 Acutalibacteraceae bacterium
AGATGATATGCCTTTGCAATCTGTAACGGTGTAGCCGTCAGACTTCCCTGACCGAAGGCAAGGTTTGCAAGGTTGCCTTTGATTTCCAACTCTTCTTTTGTCGGCAGTGAGCCTGCTGAGCCTGAAATCGCAGGAGCAAGCATATCCTTTTTGGCAAAGCCGATTTCTTCACAGAGGCTGAGAAGAAAATGATAATCCATCTGCATAATAAGATTGATAAAATATGTGTTGCATGAATTCTCAAGTGCAGTCGTCATATTCACTTTGCCGTGAGATTTGTTGTTATAGCATGAAAATGTTCTGTCACCAACTGTTATTTCTCCGCTGCATTCATAAGCTTCTTCGTGGTTTATTCCGTTTTCAAGAGCCGCTGCAGCAACAATGGGCTTAAATATCGAACCCACACTGTAAGCATTCAGCGCTTTATTAACAAGAGGGGAGTCTTCTCTGTCAAGGCTGTCAGCCACCTTATTCTGATTATATGTCGGCACACTTGCCACAGCAAGAAGGTCCCCCGTCTTAATATGCATAACAACAGCGCAGCCACTTTTGATTTCACTCTCTTTGAGTGCCTTTTCTGCAATTTGCTGAATTCTCATATCAATAGTCAGTACCACGCCGGCCTTGCTGGAATAATTTGCATCTGTCACTGTTTTATCCATGCCGGCCATCACTCTTCCCACTGCATCGACATCGAAGGTCACCGTGAGTCTTCCTGAGTTTTCTTTCAGGTACGCATTGTAGGATTTTTCTATGCCTGTGATTCCTTCCTGCCCGTCAGAGCTGCAATAGCCTATAATATGAACGGCGGTGCCGCTGTCAGAGTATCTTTCAGCAACTGAAAAGGTACGGATAAAATCGTTGTTGATTTCTCTGTCAACCTGACAAAGAAAAGGATAGCCATCCCGAATTTTTTCTCTGAGAATATCTTTGTCCAGTGAATCCTTCAGATACCCGAATGAAGCAGGGCAGGGGGTGGCAACAGCAAGCATATGCTTATTGTTATTGACAAGTGCATCAAAATTTCTGTCATAAATCATACCGCGCTTTTCGCCTATAATCATTGTACGTTTGCTTCTGGTTTCAGAAACAGAAGAATATTTACTGTGCTGAATGAATACAATACGGCCTAAAATAGCCATAAAACATAATATAATGAATATATATAATGAAAGAGTACGTCTTAACATTGTTATCACCTGTTTTATCTTTCTCGGTGATAAAAGTAAGGATACATTGAAAAAAATCGGTAAAAATGGCAATAATTTCTTAAAAAGACTTGACAGTGTTGAATTTATGATTAAAATATAAGTTAGCACTCGAAAGATGAGAGTGCTAATTATTAGCAAAGTAATTAATTTTATCATTTGGAGGTATAAATTATGACTATCAAACCTTTACTTGACAGAGTTGTATTAAAGGCTGCTGAGGTTGAAGAAACAACACAGAGCGGCTTTATTCTTACAAGTGCATCTCAGGAAAAACCTCAGTTTTCCGAAGTTGTTGCTGTCGGCCCCGGCGGAATTGTTGACGGCAAAGAAGTGGCAATGTACGTAAAAGTTGGTGACAAGGTTATCACCGGCAAATATTCAGGAACTGAAGTCAAGGTTGACGGCGAAGAGTACACAATCGTGCGTCAGAGCGAAATTTTAGCAATTGTAGAGTAATTCAGGAGGTTATACACTATGGCTAAACAGATTATTTACGGCGAAACTGCAAGAAAGGCTCTTCAGAGCGGTATCGATAAGCTTGCAGACACAGTTAAAATCACACTTGGCCCCAAGGGCAGAAATGTTGTTATCGATAAGAAATACGGTGCACCCCTCATTACAAACGACGGCGTGACAATAGCAAAAGAAATCGAGCTTGAGGATGCCTTTGAAAATATGGGCGCTCAGCTTATCAAGGAAGTTGCAACAAAGACAAATGACGTTGCAGGTGACGGCACAACAACCGCTACACTTCTCGCTCAGGCACTTGTGCGCGAGGGAATGAAGAACGTTGCAGCAGGCGCTAACCCCATGGTAGTAAAGAAGGGTATCCAGAAGGCTGTTGCAGCAGCAATTGAAACAGTTAAGGCAAATTCAAGTCCTGTTACAACCTTTGAGGATATCGCAAGAATTGCAACAATTTCATCAGCAGACGAAAGCATCGGTACTCTTATTGCCGAGGCTATGGAAATCGTAACAACAGACGGTGTTATCACAGTTGAAGAGTCAAAAACAGCTGAAACCTGCAAGGAAGTTGTTGAAGGTATGCAGTTTGACAGAGGATACATTTCACCCTATATGGCAACAGACCTTGACAAGATGGAAGCTGTTATTGACGATGCTTCAATCCTTATCACAGACAAGAAAATCAGCAACATCCAGGAAGTGCTTCCTCTTCTTGAGCAGGTGCTTAAAATGGGTAAAAAGCTTGTTATCATCGCTGAAGACGTTGAGGGTGAAGCTCTCGCTACTCTTCTTGTCAATAAGCTCAGAGGCACCTTTACCTGCGTTGCAGTGAAGGCTCCCGGATTTGGCGACAGAAGAAAGGAAATGCTTCAGGATATCGCTATTCTCACAGGCGGTCAGGTTATCACAAGTGACCTTGGTCTTGAGCTTAACACTGCTACACTTGATATGCTCGGCTCAGCAAGACAGGTAGTTGTAACAAAAGAAAACACAACTATCGTTGACGGCGCAGGCGACAAGGCAAACATCAAGGCACGTGTAAATCAGATCAAGGCTCAGATTGAAGCTTCAACCTCAGAGTTTGACACAGAAAAGCTCCAGGAAAGACTTGCTAAGCTTGCAGGCGGTGTTGCTGTTATTAAGGTTGGTGCAGCTACCGAAACAGAAATGAAGGAAAAGAAACTTCGCATCGACGACGCTCTTGCAGCAACAAAGGCAGCTGTTGAAGAAGGCTCAGTTGCAGGCGGCGGTGTTGCACTTCTCAATGCAATCCCCAGTGTCAACGCGCTTCTTGAAAAGACAGAAGACGAAGACGAAAAGACAGGCATCCGCATTGTGCTCAAGGCACTTGAAGAGCCCGTTCGTCAGATTGCCAAGAATGCAGGCCTTGAAGGCTCAGTTATCATCAACGCCATTGTTTCAAGCGGCAAGGTAGGCTACGGCTTCAACTTTGCTAAGGAAGAATATGTTATGATGGCTGAAGCAGGCATCCTTGACCCCACAAAGGTTACACGTTCAGCTCTCGAAAACGCATCAAGCGTCGCAGCTATGGTGCTCACAACAGAGTCACTTATCACTGATATTCCCGACCCTGCCGCAGACGCAGCAGCTGCAGCAGCAATGGCACAGGGCGGCGGAATGTATTAATGCGCTGCGCTAAAAGAATAGAGAATAAATAATAGATAATAGATAAAAAATGATAGTGGCGGGGGAGACTACAGTAACTGCTTGTCTCTTCCCGCTATTTATATTATTATCTATTCAATATTATCTATTGTCTCTTATCTTAATTTTGATGCGCAGACAATTTTATAAATAGAGTAAATCCATCTGAAGGAAAAATCAGTTGGATTTATTTTTTTCTTGTAATCATACCTAATTTGTCTTATAATTAAATCAGCAACTTTTTTCTCAAAAAAAATGTCAGAAAATACTTTTTTTCGGTAGATAATAGGTGAAGGGATGTGATAGATATGCATGACAGCGAAATTATAACTATGCTGTGGAAACGAGAGCAGCAGGCCCTCTCGGAAATTGCTTTGAAATACGGCAAGCTCCTGTTCACACTTTCCGAAAACATACTCCACTGCAAAGAGGATTCCCGTGAGTGTGTCAACGATACATATTTAGCCGTGTGGAACCGCATACCACCGGAAAAGCCTGACCCTCTCACTGCTTTTCTTTGCAGAATAACCAGAAACATATCAATAAAGAAGCTCCGTGATAAAAATGCAAAGAAGCGTCAGGCTGAACTTTTACCTATTCACGAGCTTGAATACTGTATCGCAGGCACAAGTGTTGAAGAAAAGGTTGATGCAAAAATATTAGGCAAGAAAATCGATGAGTTTCTGTCTTCAATAGACAGTGAAAGCCGTGTGATTTTTGTCAGACGCTATTTCTTCGGTGATGATATTGAGACCATTATGTCATTAGTTTCAATGAGTGAAAGCAATGTCTATGCAAGGCTTTCACGCACACGCAAAAAGCTGAGAGCTTATCTTGAGAAAGAAGGTGTTTTTGATGATTGACTATCTTCTTGATGCTATGAACGAAATCAGAGACGAGCATATTACCGAAGCTGTGAATTATAAGGCTGAAGCAAAAAAGCTTAACCTTAAAAAGCTTATACCCATTGCGGCCTGCTTCGTTTTTGTTGTTGCGGTACTCGTTGTAGGCAGAGGCTTCTTTGAAGTTGCTCCACCGACCACTGAGCCGACACACAGTATAGGCTCTCCGACACAGGCACCTGTGCAAAGCACAACGGTGGCACCGACTCAATGTCCCACTCAGAAGCCCTGGGAGGATATGACCTACGGTGAGCGTTTCATAGATATCACTGTTCATGGCGTGAGATATATTTGCACATTTGAAAGTGTAAACCCAAAAAGAATAGGGGAGTACATTACTTCAGAGACAGTCAGCCGCGCATACAGGATAGGTGAATACTACAGTGCAACTGCGAAGCTGTATGAAATAAAGGGTATTACAAAAGAAGCCTTTGTTGCCATAAAATTCACCGAAGATGAAAAAGGTGAATATCTTCTTTATTTCAGAGATGATTATCAACCTGAAACCTTGGGCGATCTTCTTGATGCAATTGATTCAAATAATACTCTTAATTTTATTGGCAATTCAGCAATTTATAAGGATACGGGATATAATTATGACGGTAAAGGCTGGAGTGATGATTATATAGAGATTGTTTATAAAATTGATGCTAAGGGTCATAAAGAGCTTTCGGGTTTACTGTGGAAAAACAGAGAAGCTGTGTGCGTTGAAAGTGATTATGACAGAAACCCGGGTCACATCTCTGTAAGGGGAGAAACGGCAACAATTGATCTTGAAGAAAGCGGCATTTTCAAAACGAAGGCATACTTAAATATTCATTTCAGCTGGGATCTTGATGGCAGCGGAAGCTTCTGTTTTGAATTAGATAATGAATCATTAAAGGATTATATTGCATTTCTCGAAGATGATGCTGAAATTATCCGTGCAGAACGATATGATAACGGAAATGTTACGCCCTTATTCCCTGAGCTCACATCAACCACCTTACCCACAACAGCAGGCACAACACTTCCGCCTGTAAATGAAAGCTACAGCGAGGTGAAAAAAGTTTTCGGTACGGCAAAAACACTGGGTGATGTTATAGACGGATTTGATATCGCAAAAGCAGATTACGGCATTTCGGGTGATATGACCGTTGACTTGTTTGCGCACCTTGAAGAAAAAAACAAGGAGGAAACAATTTATTCAATAGCCGCTGCAACCACTCAGCAGTTAGTTGATTTTATGCTT
Organism: Acutalibacteraceae bacterium; assembly: GCA_045592465.1. GTDB lineage: Bacteria > Bacillota > Clostridia > Oscillospirales > Acutalibacteraceae > UBA6857. The sequence goes on from JAZNUW010000166.1 coordinate 5,475, forward strand.
GAGCACAAAGACACCAAAGCAGAAAACAGAGAATGTCAGGCATATGTCAGACTTGTTTTTTCGGCGAATTTCATGGGAAACAGCGGCAGAATAATCATCGGCGATGACGGTTATCTCTATATAAGCTGCGGTGCAATAACAAAAGCCTTTTATATGGGTGAAGACGCATACAACACCTTTAAAGAAAATATGATTGCTGTGATATGGACTACAGATAATCCTGTAACATTCGGATAATTCCGTTAAAAGCAACAAAATT
>JAZNUW010000167.1:0-37539 GCA_045592465.1 Acutalibacteraceae bacterium
AAAATCCCTTCGGGCAGTTAAGAGGCAAATATAATATCACTTCACAGTCTTAATTCACTGCCTATTGAATACCCTTGACTTTTTTGATATAATTTATTTGTCAATCTGATACAAAGGAGATGTTTTTTATGAGAAAAGAAATTGATATAAACAGTTGGGAAAGAAAAGAGCACTTTGAGTTCTATTCCAATATTGCAACGCCCCATTATTGCGTTGCTTTCAACATCAATGTAACAAAACTTCTTGAGTTCACAAGAAAGAATAAAATATCTTTCTATTATTCACTCATATATTTATGCACTCAGTCCATAAATGAAATTGATGAGTTTTTATTGGAAACTGAGGATAACAGGGTTTTCAGAATTGACCGCCGTGTGCCTTGTTTCACCGATTTAAAAAAGGGAGCAACAAGCTTTCACATGGTTTCTCTGCCTTGTGACGGAGATATTATTGAATTTGCAACCGAAGCCCGAAAAGAAAGTGAAAGTAATCCTTTATCGGTGTATTCTCTGGGTGGGTTAAGAGAATCGCAGATTGTATTTTCCTGTATTCCCTGGGCTGATATCACAATGTGTTCAAACGAGCGCGATTACACCGATCCGAAGCTCAAAGATGACACTGCACCGATTCTTGTGTGGGGAAAATATACAGAGCAGAACGGTAACTATATTATCAATATGACACTCGACGTTAACCACCGTTTTATTGACGGATATTTTGTCGGTCAGTTTGTGCAGAAGCTCGAAGAAAAAATTGCAGAGTTAAACTGATCGGCAACCTTTCTATTAATCAAACCACAAACAACCGGAGTTATCCGTACCCGATTGAATTTCAGAAGCACATGTGATATAATTATCGCAATAAAAATTGAGCTATAATATCAAGTGAGGAAGCCATATGAATATACTTATTATTGACGGTCAGGGCGGTCAGCTCGGAAGTCAGATAATCAAAGCTGTTATCAGCCGTTACCCCGACACAAATCTCACTGCAGTAGGAACAAATGCCACTGCAACAACCGCAATGGTTAAGGCAGGGGCAAAAAAAGCGGCAACAGGTGAAAACCCCGTTGTTGTTGCCTGCCGAAAAGCAGATGTTATCATCGGGCCTATAGGCATTGTTATTGCAGATTCTTTATATGGTGAGATAACACCTGTTATGGCCGTTGCCGTAGGACAGAGTGCTGCTTCGAAAATACTCATACCTGTTAACAAGTGCGAAAATCTTGTTGCCGGGGTGTCAAATCTCACAGTGTCTTCACTTATTGAGGATGCACTTTTAAAGCTTCAGACAATTATTGATAAAAAGTCTTGAAATTCTTTTTAATTAATGATATAATGCCTGCAGTTATTCAGAAGAATAGCTTTTCGGAACAGAAGTTCTTTTTTATCATTAAATTATAATTTTTGCGATACTATGAAGGTGTTGTTTTCCCTGAAGGGATAACTGCACCTTTTTTTATTTAAAGGAAGGACTTCTTATGAAAAAACAGAAAACTACACTCGATCTCGCATTAGCCGCAATGTTTCTTGCCCTGGCATATGTTCTGCCGTTTTTCACCGGTCAGATTCGTCAGATAGGTGCCATGCTGTGCCCTATGCATATTCCCGTCATTCTCTGCGGATATATCTGCGGTGCACCCTGGGGCTTTATTGTGGGCGCTGTCGCTCCTTTGCTTCGCTCTCTTACACTCGGTATGCCACATCTTTTCCCCTCGGCCTTTGCTATGGCTTTTGAGCTTGCAACCTACGGTCTTATGGCAGGAGTTTTATACCGTGCTCTCCCCCGAAAAAAAATCAACATATATGTCTCTCTCGTTTTATCCATGATTACCGGCAGACTCGTCTGGGGTGCAGTTCAGTTCTGCTGTATGGGTCTGGATGCAACTAAATTTCCATTTTCAAAATTCTGGGCAGGCTCAGTTGCCAACGCACTCCCCGGCATTGCCGTTCAGTTAATTCTCATACCGATAATAATTGCACTGCTTGAAAAAACAGTGATTCTCAAAAACAGGCAATAATTTTTCAGGTTATTCCCTGATTGTTATAAGTTATAAAAAGCGGCATATGTTGTCGCTTTTTATTTTTTAAAACAGATCTTTTATTTCTATTTGCTCAGATTGATTTTATATTTAACCTGTGATATAATGACATCGTTACAGTTATCATAAACAAGCAGGAGGAAAATTATGAAAAAATTTAAACTCGCAATGGGAATTATTGTCTGTGCTGCTCTTCTGGGCTGTGCCGTATACGGCATTTATACTCAGATAGGTGCAATACGCTTTGACGAAATTATTATTGACGGTGTGCCCGAAAAAGCTGACGGCACAACAAGAGTTATGTCCTTTAACGTGCGCTGTGCAAATGACGGTGAGCAGACCATAACAAACCGCAGCAAGGTTTCTGTTGAAATGCTCAAGGCTTATATGCCCGATTCATTCGGTGTGCAGGAATGCACTCCCCGATGGAAGAGAATCTTCGCATATAACTTAGGCGATAAGTATGCCTCAGTGGGCGCTGCAAGAGACTACCATCTGTTTTTCACCGAATACAGCAGCATTTATTATCTCAAGGATAAATATAACCTCATCGACAGCGGTACCTTCTGGCTCAGTGAAACACCTGAAAAGAGATGGACAAAAAGCTTTAACAGCTCCTGCTTCAGAATCGCTTCATGGGCACTGCTTGAAGATAAGCAGACAGGTATGAGGTACACCCACATAAACACTCACCTTGACCATAAGCTTGACAGCACAAGAGACGCGCAGATGTCAGTGCTCATTGAATGTGTCAACAAGGTTGCAAACGGTTCGCCCATTGTTATGACCGGTGACTTCAACGCCTATGAAGACAGCTCTGTTTATGCTGTTGCTCTTGAAAGCTTTGATAATACCAAGTACCTTGCCAAAAGCTCAGACGACGGCCCTACATTTACAAAATACGGTCAGAAAAAGCCTGACGGAAAGGGTGCAATTGACTTTATCTTTGTCAGCAAAGGCACTGAGGTTGAAACCTATAAGATTATCCGCAACACTGTTCAGGGCATTTATCCCTCAGACCACTTCCCCATCGTTTCGGATATCTATCTTAAATAAAAGCAGCTCCACCTTAAAACGGGTGGAGCTTTTTATAGCCTTCTTTATGACGGATCCATATTGAACCATGCGTGGAAACGGTCAATGTCATAAATCTTGTTTTTCTTTTTGCGAGGCACGTGCTTATAGGGCTTATAGGGCCAGGGATAAAGTGCTGTTTTAAAGTAACTGTCAGGGGTTTGCGCTTTTGAAGGCTCGCTGCCGCACAAAGGACATCTGCCGTATTCCTCACCTATTCTGACATTACATTCACTGCACATCTTAGGGGCAGCTTCAGTGGCGGCCTCTATGCCGTTTTCGTCTGAGCTTTCAACGCGTACAGAAATGCCGTATGAGGCAAGTATGCGGAAAAATTCACGGCAGAAGCTCACATCCTTTGTGCTGTAATTGAAGCCGATGTGCATATAGCCGTTGACACTGATTGCTGAGGTGAAAACACTCATATCATAAACCCTTGCATCACCGCCGACAATTTCGATGCGCTCAATTGCATCGCTCATAATCTGCGGAATTTTCACGTTGCCCATGTTGGTGAAAACAACAGTCATCTCTGTGTTGTGGGTCTTTTTCTGAATGGCGTTCATCCCCCACTGCTTGAATATTGAAAGCACAAGCTGAGCAGGAAGATTCTGCGTCAGGGCAAAGCTGTGATTGATGAAAGCCTGCTGATTTTCTTTTGTGTTGTACTTTTTGAGCTGACCTCTGACAGCTTCAATGATTTCTTCGTGGGTCACATCCGTTCTGCCCTTCGGGTTGAAGTGAATGGGCATGGGTGAAGTGAAGTTGCGTATTGTCTTGCTGGGGAAAAACTGTCTGAGATTTACGGGAATATCTATAATTATGCTCTTATTGACAGGCTCCTCAGCACTGCGGATAATTGCAAGAATCATAGCTGATGCAACAAATTCCGTAACGGTCAGGTTGCGCTGCTTGCAAAGAGGATTCAGCTCACTGAACGGGAACATGCCGCAGATGTAATTCTGATAATCCTTGACATATTCCTTGGGCAGAACATAGGATTCCTCTCTCTTCAGCTTCGGAAGCTTTTCTTTGGTGGCATAACGTCTGAATGCATTTTCCAGCTCCTCAGGCTCACATTCACCGTCACCAAAGCGAACGCCCTCAAAGGCATTTCTGTCGGCACCGCCGAGCACCATATATTCAGCCACAACACTTTTGAGTATCTCTAAAAAGCCCGTACCGTCACCGTAAACGTGATTAGCCTCAATTGAAAGTCTGCGCTTATAATAAAGAAAAACTATCTCAGGGGTGCCGTCTCTGCCAAGTCTTCTCAGCTCTGCAGGGCGGTTTTCTTCAGGCAACACCAAGGGAAGTGAATCGCACTTTTCAAGATATGCCCAGTAGTAGCCCTTGACATCACGATACATAAGCAGAGGATATCTGGGTATTATGTTTTCAACTGCTTTTTTTAATCTTTCAGGGTCTACTTCTTCATTTTTAAACACAACTGAAAAACGAAAAAGTCTTGACTGCTTTGCACTTTCGATAGCAGAAAACATTATTGCAGCAGTGTCATTTTTCATCCATTCATATTTTTTCATAGGTTCTCTTTCCTTAACTACTTAAATACATCGTTTTTATTATGCATAGAAATTATAGGGAAACATAATTAAATTATTAACTTTTTATAAAAGATTGAGAGGACAAAAATTTTGTCCTCTCTGATTTATCAGTATGAAACTTTTTTGTAACCGCTCGGTATCTTGAACACTGAGGCAGAGGGTGTGTCTGTGATTTTAATTGACTTGAATGACTCTGTTGAGCCGTCAGCATAAACCACCTTGACGCCTGAGAGCTTGTCATTGATGAAATAGTATGTTTTCTTAACGCCGATATCCTTATCCATAAAGATTTCAGCCACTGCTCTCTTGCCCTTGTATGTTGTTGTTTTAGCTGTTACACCTGAAGGATTATCTAATTTAAGCACTTCTGCCATGGTATAGAAGCTGTATGCAAGAAAATTAGCGTCATCTTCTTTAAGCTCAACATATTCCTTGGCTTTGTCGTAAATCATATAAACCACATAATCTTCATTTTTATCAAGCTTACATAAATATTCAATTGTTTCTTTGCCATAAACATATCTAACAAAAAGGTCTGTTCCTTTGCCGGCCATAACCATATCGAACTTGCCGCCCTCATTATCAGAAACATCATAAAGCTTTATGCACCAGTCACCGTCTGTGAAATATTTTTTGAGCTTGCTTATTCTTGAAGCTTTAACGGTCTTGCCCTTTGTGGTGACAGAAACCTCATCACTGTATGTGCCCCATATTGTTTTGCCGTCTTCTTTGAAAAAGGCTCTGACCTTGAATTTATAGCTTGTTGCATCCTTAAGGCTCTTTACGGTGTACTCTTCTGTTTTGATGCCCTTGTAATATTTCCACTTGCCGTCTTTATAAACATAAACTCTGTATCCGCCTGCACCATCAACCTTGGTCCATTTAAGTGTAACAGATGAGCTTGTTGCAGATTTTGATGTAATTCTGGACTTGGTGAAATCCGAATGTGTTATTTCGTTATATATGCGAGAACCGAACACTGTGCCTTTGTTGCCCTTGGAATAAGGCATAATGCCTATTTCATAGGTTTTGCCTACCTCTGCGTCCTTATAGATAAATTCCTGCACCTCATCACCGTTAACGGCAACAGAAGCGAGCTTGACATGCTTCCTGTTCTTATAAACATATACACGATAACCTGACATGCCTGCTGCAGGCTTCCATGAAACCTTTATGCCGTCTTTTACACTTTCGAGCTTAAAGGGTGTCTGACCGATATTATCCGGTGTTTCTACCGAGCATTCCTTCTGAGCTTCTGAATAGTATTTTACACCGTCAACTTCAATATATGATTTTATAGCAAAATCAAATTTGCTGTTATAAAGGAAGCCTCCAACATCACATGAAGATTGATTGTATTCTCCGATGATTACCCATTCATCGCCCTTTTTCTGATAAAGAGCATATCCGTCAGCACCTATAACATCGCTCCAGGTGAAGCTCAGCTGAGAATCATACCAATAGTGGCCGTTGAAAGATATCGGTGCTTCAGGAAGCACTATCTCAGGCTCAGTTGTCTCCTCTTCAGGCGCTTCGGTGGTTTCTTCCTCAGCAGGCGCTGTGGTTTCTTCTTCAGCAGGAGCTGTTGTTTCCTCTTCAGCAGGAGCTGTTGTTTCCTCTTCAGCAGGTGCTGTGGTTTCTTCTTCAGCAGGAGCTGTTGTTTCCTCTTCAGCAGGTGCTGTGGTTTCCTCTTCAGCAGGTGCTGTGGTTTCATCTTCAACAGGTGCTGTTGTTTCCTCCTCTGCGGGAAGTGTTGTTTCTTCTACCGCTGCAGTAGTAGCTTCTTCGTTCGGCAGAGTACCCTCAGCAGCAAGTGAAGCAGTGCTGAAAACTGTTATGCACGCGAGAATAATTGCTAAAAATTTAGTTAGTTTTTTCATTGTTTTTCTCCTTATTTTTTATTGGTATCATAATAATATGAAAATGTGAAATCTATATGAAGAAAACCCTGTTATTACAAAACTGTAATAAAAAAGTTTCACATAGCAGCCTCACATGAATATTATAGTCATATTTATGACTATTGTCAATTATAACAGTATGATTTATTTGGTGATAATTATGATAAGATATACACCCTTTTGGCAAACATTAAAACAAAAAGGTGAAAGCACATACACTCTTATAAACAAACATGGCATAAGCAGTGCAACAATTGACCGTATAAGAAAAGAACAAGGTATCACAACTCAGAAGCTGGATGATTTATGCAGAATTCTTGACTGCAAAGTTGAAGATATAATAATATATGAAAAAAATATATAATAGCTCCCATTGAAAACGGGAGCTATTTGTTTTAATTATAAATCTTTAAGGTGCTTGCTTCTGCTGGGATGACGAAGCTTGCGAAGAGCCTTTGCTTCAATCTGTCTTATACGCTCTCTTGTAACATTGAAAGCCTTGCCGACCTCTTCAAGAGTCTGAGGAGTGCCCTCACCGAGACCGAAGCGAAGACGAAGAACCTCAGCTTCTCTGGGAGTGAGTGTTTCGAGCACTTCATTAACCTTTGCCTTAAGGAAGGTCATTGCTGCAGCATCGGCAGGTGAAAGTGCATCTTCATCGGGGATGAAGTCGCCAAGGTGGCTGTCTTCCTCTTCACCGATGGGAGTTTCAAGAGAAACAGGCTCCTGTGAGATGCGAAGTATTTCGCGCACCTTATCAACGCTCAAACCGAGCTCCTTTGCAATATCCTCAGGAGTAGGCTCCTTGCCGTCACGGTGAAGAAGCATATTGCTTGCCTTCTTAACCTTGTTGATAGTTTCAACCATATGAACGGGAATACGGATAGTTCTGCCCTGGTCAGCAATAGCTCTTGTGATTGACTGTCTTATCCACCATGTAGCATAGGTTGAAAACTTAAAGCCCTTTGAATGGTCAAATTTATCAACAGCCTTGATAAGACCGAGGTTACCCTCCTGAATAAGGTCAAGGAACATCATGCCTCTGCCAACATATTTCTTTGCAATACTTACAACAAGACGAAGGTTAGCCTTTGTGAGAATTTCCTTTGCTTCCTTATCGTTGTTTTCAATTCTGATAGCAAGCTCGATTTCCTCTTCAGGTGAAAGCAGGGGTACTCTGCCGATATCCTTGAGATAAACCTTAACGGGGTCATCGATAACACTTTTAGCATCAACGGCTGAAACAGACACAGAGTCGTAATCCTTGGGCATATCAATGTCAACAGTGATATCTTCAAGTGCATCACCGCTGAAGTCATCGATGATTTCAACGCCCTTGCTTTCCAGCTTTGAATATATTTCATCCATCTTTTCCATATCAACATCAGCCTCAACAATGACGGCATCAATTTCAGATGAATTGATTTTTCCGTTTGCAATGCCTCTGTCGATAAGTGCTTTTAAGAGTAATTCCTTCTCATGATTATCCATAATATTACATCCTTGCCTTTCTGTTTGATTTATTATAATCTATTGGTTTAATTTTATCAATAGTTTTTTATTCGTTATTTGTTGCTTTTTTATTGAAAAGCCCGAGAAACTCTTCATCGCTCATGCTGCCTGCAGAAACCCTGTCTGTTTTTTTCTGCTTGCTTTGTTTTATAACCTCAATGCAGTCTGCACAGGCTTTGATGCCCGATGAAAAGCTTTCGTTTCTTTTGCAGATTTTCACAAAAGCGCTCATCTGCTCAGGTGTAAGCATCTGGGTAAAGAAGGTGAATTCAATGCTTCCGCCTTCTCTGATTCTTTCACTCAGAGCCGAATATATAGCACGGTTGTCGGCAACGGAGAAATCCTCTGCAGTTATTTCTCCGTCGATACGGCTGAAGAAATCAGGGTTATGATAAATGCATGCTATAAATAATTCTTCCGCTTTTATAACCTTAATATTCGTGGAATTCTGCAGTGCAGCCTTGGCATTTTCACTCATAGAATTCTGCTGAATATTTTTGAAACGGTTTTTGCTTTCAATTCTTGCAGACTTTCTGCCAATCTGCTCTATTCTTGTAAGGATTGACTTCTTATCAACGCCCAGCTCTTCGCCAAGACGTGAGGAATAAATATCCTGAGCAATTTTGTTCTTTGTTTTTGCAAGTATTTCTGCAGCGGCATCCAGATATTTCATCTTGCCGTCACTGCTTAAAAGATCCAGATCTTTTCTTGCTCTGAGCAGCTCAAACTCAATGTCATTTGCCGCACCGTCTATAAGGCTCCGCACTCTTTCCGGGCCATATTTGCGAAGAATTTCGTCAGGGTCCTTGCCGCCGCTGAGGTGAACAACCCGCACCTTCATGCCGATTGAATTGAGTACCCCGAGGGCCCTTGAGGTTGCCTTCTGACCTGCCTCATCGTTATCGTAGCACAGAATGATTTCATCTGCATAGCGCGACAGCAGGTGGGCCATTTCACCCGTGAAGGCAGTGCCGAGACACGCAATAACGTTTGTGAAGCCTGCCTGATGAAGAGTAATGGCATCCATATAGCCCTCAACCAGAATAAGGCTTTTTTCGCCTGAGTTTTTGGCAAAATTGAGACCGAAAACACCAAGGCTCTTTTTATAAACAAGTGTATCTGATGAGTTTATATATTTTGGCTTGCTGTCATCAAGGACTCTGCCGCCGAAAGCCACAACGTTGCCTCGCACATCGATAATAGGCACCATAACTCTGTTTCTGAAGGCATCATAAAAGCGTACTCTGCCGTCTTTTTCGCTTCTGTTGGCAAGGTTGGCTTCATAAAGCTCTTCCCAGGAATATCCCTTTGCTCGCATATGCTTTAAAAGGGAATCCCACTTATTGGGTGCATAACCCAATCCGAAACGGGTGATAGTGCTCTTTTTCATGCCTCTTGCCTTGAAATATTCAAGACCTTCCTTGCCGTCTTCACTGAAAAGGCAGGAGTTGAAAAACCTTGCGGCTTCCTTGTTTATCTCATAGATTCTTTTTCTTTTTTCAGCCATGGAATTGTCATAGCCTTCACTCGGCATAACCATTCCTGCTTTGTCACAGAGGTAGCGCACAGCCTCGCTGAAATCGAGATTTTCTGCTTTTCTTATAAAGCTGATAACCTCACCGCCTGCGCCGCAGCCAAAGCAATAAAAGCTCTGCGAATCGGGATAAACCGTAAATGACGGTGTTTTTTCATTATGGAAGGGGCAAAGTCCCACAAGATTTTTTCCGCGTCTTTTAAGCGGAGTATACATTGATATTGTCTGCTCTATATCGCATCTCATTCTCAGCTCAGTGAGAAATTCATCAGGAAATCTACCTGCCATAAATTCACCGCCCTTTCTGATTAATTATGAATTATGAATTCGGAATGCGGAATTGCGTCCGACCTTCCGATAATATGTTAGCTTATACCCGCAGGGGTAAGTTGGATGTTATCGTTCTGCTTAGATTAAATACTTTTTTATTTGAGTTTATAAACATATTTGCAGATTTCTCTTTCCTCACTCTGATATGTACCCATACCCTCAAACACTTTTGTGAAATCTGCCTTTTCTAAAACTTTTATCGAAGCAATATTCTCAGCAACACAGATTCCAAGAATTTCTTTTATATCAAGTTTCTTCATAATCTCAGGCAAGAAGGCTTTTACTGCTTCTGTTGCATAGCCGTTGCCTGCATATGCCTTTGCGATATGATAACCAACTTCATAATTTCCGTCATTCATAGGCACGATCTGAACATAGCCGATGTTTGTGCCGTCAGTAAGTAAAACAGGGTACACCGAGGGGCCATCACCGTTTTCGTAAACATTTATGAGAAACTCAACTGTATCTTGTGCATCCTCCATCGTTTCAAAAACCTCGTCAGGATTAAATTTTCTGTTATCCTCGTCAAGAGAGTTTAGGTGTACTGCCTCAGCCATATCAAGTGTAAATTCTGTAATGTAAAGTCTTTCTGTTTTTATCATTTTTCTCTCCTGCAAATTCTTATTTGTCGCATTCTCCCTCGGCGGGAAAAGAGTTGTTTCCTCAAGAGAGTTTACCCGCGATTCCGAATTCCGAATTTGCTTTATCCGTTCCATCCGCTGGGAATAAAGTAATCACTGAAAACCTTCAGTGCATAGCCGTCAGTCATGCCTGCTATGTAATCGACTGCGGCGCGCTCTGCACCGTCTTTCCAGGCAATAGCTATATATTCGTTGGGGAGCTCATCGGGGTGAGTGGAGAAAAACTCATAGAGCTTCTGTATCAGGGCAATAGCCTTGCTTTCCTCGCCCTTGCACACCGGGTTTGTGTAAACGCGCTCAAACATAAAGTCGTGAAGTATTTCAAATGCACTCTGCACATTAGTGTCCATGCAAACGGTGTCTGTTGTGTTATTTATAACAGACATAACAAGGGTGTTTATTCTCTGGCTCTTTGTTTCACCGAGAAAACGCCTTGCTTCAATGGGGATATTTCCCTCACTGATGACACCGCCTCTGACAGCATCATCGATATCGTGGTTTATATAAGCAATTTTATCTGCCAGCTTGACTATTCTGCCCTCAAGTGTGCAGGCTTCTTCGCCTCTTGTGTGACAGACAATGCCGTTGCGCACCTCATAAGTCAGATTAAGTCCTTTTCCGCCATATTCAAGGCAGTCAACAACTCTCAGGCTCTGCTGATAATGCTTGAAGCCCTCGGGGAAAACCTCATTCAGTGCTCTTTCTCCGGCATGACCGAAGGGAGTATGACCTAAATCGTGGCCGAGCGCTATCGCCTCAGTCAGATTTTCGTTGAGGCCCAGACCCATGGCAATTGTTCTTGCTATCTGAGAAACCTCAAGGGTATGTGTAAGTCTGGTTCTGTAATGATCACTGTCAGGAGAAAGAAAAACCTGAGTCTTATGCTTGAGCCGTCTGAATGCAGGACAGTGTATTATTCTGTCTCTGTCGCGCTGAAAAGCTGTTCTGACAGGGCACTCGGGTTCACTGACAAGTCTGCCTTTTGTGTTTTCACACAGAAAGCCGTATTCACTTATTGTTTTTCTCTCATTTTCCAGACTGCGAAGTCTTATATCCGACATTGTCACACCTCTTTTGCTTTCTTGTCTTTATATACGCACATTTTCAGCATTTCCCCCTGAAATAAATGCATTTTTTTAAATTTCACAATATTTTTCGTCAATTATCTCACTGTGAAACTTTCCGCAGGAAACATCAACGAGTCTGCTTTCAAAAAATGGCACCTTATCCTGAGGTATTCTGAAAATCACTTCAACATTATCTGTAAACTGTGTGTCTTCAACTATGCCCCCCTCTTCGCAGATGAGAGGCACAAGTCTGCCGTAAAAATTATAATCAGTTTTAACCCTGACTATTTTGCAAAGGGACATAGTGATTATGCCGCCTGCATCAAGGGCAATCTTTGCTCCGTGAGAATATGCTCTGACAAGACCGCCGGCACCGAGCATTATTCCGCCGAAATATCTTGTCACAACAACACAGCAATCGGTTACATCCTCTTTCAGCAGCACGTCAAGGGAAGGAATTCCCGCAGTGCCCTGAGGCTCACCGTCATCGCTGAAACGTCTGACACCGCCTTCACGAAGCACATAGGCATAAACATTATGGGTGGCATCCCAGTGCTTTGTTTTTATTTCAGATATAAAAGCCAGTGCTTCTTCCTGTGTGGTAACAGGTCTGACATAACCGATAAATCTTGACTTCTTAACGATAAACTCATCGCTGCTTTCGTTTTTTATCGTCTTATATTCTGTCACTGCAATGCCTCCTTTAAAAATGAAAATAAGACGGCACATTCTGTTGTACCGTCTACTTTTTTCTTATTTGTTCTTTGCGAGATTGAAACGCCTGTTGAATCTGTCAACACGTCCGCCTGTATCAACGAGCTTCTGCTTACCTGTGAAGAAGGGGTGGCAGTTTGAGCAAATATCAACACGCAAATCTTTCTTTGTGGAGCCTGTTTCGATAACAGCGCCGCAAGCACACTTTACCTGAGTCTGTTCATACTTAGGATGAATATCTTTCTGCATTGGTTTTCACCTCATTTCGGTTCTTTACATTATTTAACGGATGATATTGTATCACACACTAAATCAAAAATCAACATTTTTTTGAAATTTCTTCAATTTATTTTTTAATTCCTTATTTTACCGCTATTTCACGGCCTAATCTGAAGGAATAAAGCAGTGTTTCCTTCACTTCATAGCCTGTGCATAAGGCAAGTGCCTTTTTATAAAGCAACACCTGTGAAGAATATTTTTCAATAAACTGCTCTTCGCTGTCAAGTGCGTCTGTTTTATAATCAACCACAACAAGCTTTCCGTCTTCGACAAAGGCACAGTCTGCTATACCCTGAATCATCATCATTTCGTTGTCATAGCCTGAAAGCTCATCATATATTTCACTTATAGGCACCTCAATAGTGAACTTCTTTTCACGCATAACCTTTTCGCTGCGAAGAATTCTTTCAAGAAGCTCACTTCTGAAAAAGGCTTCTGCCGCTCTGACATTTATAGCTTTAGCCTGAATGTCGCTGAGCACTCCCATATCGCAGAGCCTTGCTATTTCGTCAGGCACACTTTTTTTTGCTTTTTCATAATCGGCATACTGTATGAATGTGTGAGTTGCCACACCTCTTGCAGCACCTGTTAGTCCGTCTTCACTGAGAAATGACGGCACTGACGAAGCAAAATAATCTCTGTCAATGAAGTTTTTGTCTGTTTCTGAAGCAGCACGCTTTGTCATTATGCCTGAAAGCTCTTCATATTTATAGCGATATTCCGAGCGCTGCTTAATAAGCTCAAGAAGCTCAGGGTCAGGTCTGCCTTTTTTTGATAATGAAATCTCTCTGTCAGAGCTTTCGTCATATTCACTTATAACAATTTTCAAGGGTGCATCACAGTCAAGCACAATATCATCACCTGCCCCTGCATAATCGCGGAGCTCAGATGCATCAGGATGACGCATAAGAGTGGTCAGTATCCATTCACCGAAGCCGCTTGCCGAAGAAACGGCAAAGGGAGAAAGCTTTTTCTTGTGAACGGGAATTGCGGCAGAGTACCTGGTGCACGCACCCATAACATCATCTTTGGCATAAACCATTATCAGCTTTTCCTTAGCTCTTGTCATAGCAACATAAAGCACTCGCATTTCTTCGCTGATGTTGTCTTTACCCAGGGAAAGCTTGATTGCCTTGTGACACAGCGTGGGGTACTGACAGAAGGTGTCAATATCGCGCCTGACTATGCCAAGACCGTGCTTCTGGCTTATGACAAGATTGTCGGTTTCGTCCATACGGTTAAACTTTGTGGCGCACGAAGCAATAAAGCAAACAGGGAATTCAAGACCCTTTGACTTGTGAATTGTCATTATCTTCACAGAATTGCTTTCGCTCACTGCCCCCACGGAGCCAGAAATATCTCTTTGCTTTGAGCTAAGACGGTCAATAAAGCTTATAAAGCCCGACAAGCCGCTGTATCCGAGGCTTTCATAGGTCACCGCATAGTCACTAAGAAGCATAAGATTTGCTTTCTTTGTACCCGACGGGTCAATAGCATCAAAAATGCTGGGCAAGGCCGACCAATCATATATTTCACTGAGAAGCTCATTTGCAGGCATACACGCGCTTATATTGCGCCAGCTTCTTATTGTGTCAAGAAAATCTGCAGTTTTTTTGTCTTCTTCGTTTTTCAGTATGCAGTTATAAAGACTGTCATGCTTGCCGAGTAATCTTATATTTGCAATTTCATCGGGAGTGAAGCCGAACACCGGCGACATCATTACACTCAGCAAAGGGATATCCTGCTTCGGGTTATCAATTACTCTGAGAATATTGATTGCAAGGCTGATTTCCGTTGACTGCAGGAACATTCCCGGCACCTCAGTGAAGCAGGGCACACCCTCGCTTCTGAAAACATCGGCATATTCAAGGCCTTTTCCTCCGCCTGTTGCACGCAGAAGCACGGCAAAATCACTGTATCGTGCAGGTCGCTGTGAATCTCCGTCTTTGACGGTGTAGCCCTCAGCTATCATTTTTTTGATATATCGGGCTATATGCTTTGCCTGAGCTATATTGCTGACATTGCCGTAATAGGTATCAGCGTTGCCTGTTTCTATAAGGTGCAGCTCTGTGTCGGCACCCTCTTTTTCACTGTAGGCGGCACTGGCAACAAGTTTTTCCTCGTCACCGTAGTCAATATCACCGCAGCCTTCACTCATAATCTGAGTGAAAATGTAATTGATTATATCCGTTACTCCCCTGCGGCTTCTGAAGTTGTTGCCGAGAATTATTTTTGCGGGATAGCTTTTGCTGTTTTCGTCATAAAGACTGTAGCTGTTTTTAAGAGAGATGAAAATATCGGGATTAGCCTGTCTGAAGCGGTAAATGCTTTGCTTGACATCGCCAACTCTGAAAAGGTTGTTATCTGATATGGCCGTGAAAAGCATATCCTGAGCTGCGTTGGTATCCTGATATTCGTCTATAAGAATTTCAGTGAAGTTATCCCTGAGGCTCTCAGCAAGAGCAGTACTTTGCCATGCCGTTTCAGTTTCTTCAACAAGAAGAGAAATTGCCATATGGGTTATATCATTGAAATCAGCAGTTTTCTTTTCTTTTTTCAGAAAATCAAAGTTTTTGCCGTAAAGCTTGGTGCTTTCTGTCAGAGCACAGACCATGGGATAAAAGAATTCCATATCCTCTCTGAATTCCTCTTCGCTGCAGCACATAACCTCTGTGAGCTTTTTAATTTCTTTTTTAATTCTGTCGCGGTTATCCGAAAGTGAAACTGCAAGAAAATCTTCACTGCGCTCTTTCGGTACCCTGCCGCGTCTTGCTGCCTTGAAGGATGCAACACTGCTTCTTATCTCATCCCAGCTTTTGCCGTTATTTATGCTTTCAAGCATAAAGCTGACCTGAGCCATATCTGAAGAAAGGGTGTCATAATATGCTTTCTCAAGCACCTCATCACCCTGAATGGATTCGAGCATTGATTCAAGAGTGTCATTAATATAGTCAAGCGCCCTGCTGACATAATCGAGAACTATCTTGCCGTAAACACTGCTGTTGACATTTGCCGTATCTTCAAAATTTCTGCACAGCTCATCAAGCCATCTTTCAGGGAATGGGAATGACATTGAGGCTGTATAGAGCTTTTCAATCATCTCGCAAAGGTTGCTGTCATCTCTGCCGCTGAAAAGAAGCTCTGTGAGGCTGCTGAAGCTGCCGTCAGAATCCTTTTCATAAAGCTGCTCCATTGTTATGTCCATGGCCTCTTTTGAAAGAAGAGCGATTTCCCCCTCGTCACCTATTCTGAAATCGGGAGAAATAGAAAGGTGCTGAAAGTTTTCTTTCACAAGGTCAAGACAGAAGCTGTCGATAGTGCAGATTTTTGCTGAAGGAAGAAGCATCTGCTGACTTATGAGATTCTTATTTGCAGGGTCCTGTCTTATCAGCTCGCTGAGCGCTGCGCTTATTCTTTCACGCATTTCACTCGCTGCCGCCCTTGTGAAGGTAACGATAAGCAATTTATCTGCAGGAACAGGATTTTCACTGTCAGTCAGACGGTTAATAACGCGCTGTGTAAGCACAGCAGTTTTGCCTGAGCCTGCCGCAGCAGAAACGAGTACACTGCCGTCAACGGCTTCAATTGCATGCTTCTGCTGAGTTGTCCAGTTTCTCGCCATTTCCTTCACCTCCCATAAGCTTTCTTATGCAGTCATCGTGGCTGATTTTTTCAGCATATCTGACCTTTGGTCTGTCTTTCAGGCAGACATCCTTATAATCGCACCAGGCGCAGGTTTCACCGTGACCGGGGCCGAAAATCGGTCTTGCGGGAACAATTCCGTCATGCAGACTGTTGCCCATGCTGCTGATGGTTTCATCCATCACTTCACCAAGCCTTTCAAGCTGTGAAAGGGTGATGAAGTTACCCCTGACCTCGCCTGTTTTGCTGTCAAATTTAACAGGAATGAAAACAGATTTCCTGCTCTTATCCATAGCCTGAACACTTTCGCCGTCAAGCACGAGCATGCCGTTCATTTTGCCTGTCATAAGACGTTTTGTTTCAAGAGTTTCGGCATCGTCATTTCTGCCGGCATTAAAGGGTGACAGCCTTGCAGGAAAATATAATATGCCTGCAGGTGTCACATTCTCATAAAACTCACTGCCGCCGCGCCAGATGCTGATAAGATAAAGAAGCATCTGCATATTTATGCCGTAAAAGACATCACTGAGATTAAACTCCTTGAGGCCTGTTTTATAGTCAACTATTCTTATATAACGTTTTCCGTCAAGGTCGAGCTTGTCAACACGGTCAATTTTGCCTATAAGCTCTACACTGCCCTCTTTAAGAGGTACTCTGAAGGGCTTGACGATTTCTTTTTTTCCTATTGTCAACTCGAAATCGCAGGGCTCAAAGTCACTGTCAGCGAATTCAGCTATAAGCCTGTCGAAAATGTGGCGCAGAATCTTATACATTCTGGAATAAAGATAATTGAAGCGCGCCGTCATATTTTCGCTTTCGCCCATATAAAGGCTCATATATTCCCTGAGGTGATGTCTGATTTCACTGTCTATCTGCAAGCTGCCCATAGAAAGGAATTCCTTACCCTTATGGTCCCTGAGCATCATTTCAAGCACATAGTGCACAACATTACCGCCCATGGCAGCATCAAGCTTTGCCTTGGGTCTGAGCTTTGCCCTGATGCCGTAACGGCAGAAATACATAAACGGGCACTTTGAATAAACCTCCAGCTGAGAGGCTGAAAAATACATATTCTCACCAAAGAGCTTCTTAGCAGTGGCTTTATCTTCAAAGGCAAAATCCTCGTCACTTGCTGCTCTTGTCACTGCAGAAAGTCTGCCCTTATATTTTTCACTGCCCTGAAAATAGGTGCGAAGACTCTCATAGACATTTCCGCCGCTTTGCCAGAGAGCTGCCATTAATTCAAAGGCGGACTGCTCACTTTCTATAAGCTCCTCAGGTGACTGCGTGAGTGTGTTGATTTCCTTGCACAACGGAAAAATGCTTCTCACGGCAAGCACACATTCACTTTCACTCAGTTTCTGAGAAACACCCCCCGAGGTGCTGTAGGAAAGGCACAGCATCTCACTTGCACATGCGAGGGCACTGTAGCAGATAAATCTTTCACTGAGAGTCAGTTCTTTAATATCCTCACCTATTATCAGTTCATTTTCAGCCAGCTTTTTCTTTTCAAAGGCAGAAAACAAGCCTGTTTCTTTTTGCTCAAGAGGGAAAACGCCGCTGTTCATACCCACACAGAAAACTGCCTTGGCAGACTTTGTGAGAATTCTGTCAGCTCCGCAGACACAGACCTCGTCATATCCGTCAGGAAGCTTGCCCAGACTCTTGCCTGCAGTCACAAGCTCAAAAATTTCTGCAAAGCGCTTAGGTGTCACTTTCACATCACCCAGGGCCTCAGCTATTTCACTGAGAATTTCCATAAGGATATCCCAGACCTGCTCCTGCTCAACGGCAAGCTCGTTAAGTCCTCTTTCCTGCAGACTTAATGCACACTGTCTGAGAGCCTCATCTACAGAATTTTTTCTGAGATAGCTGTAGACCTTTCCAGTCATTTCCTTTGCGCTGACATCTTCAAATTCTTCACGCAAAGCCAGCAGCGGCTCCGTTATTTTTCTTCTTGTTTCGTTGATTTTTGCAAGACGCTCCTTTTCTTTTTCTCCGAAGCTGTCACCAAAGCCTTCGGGGTTGCCCGTAAAGTCACTGAGCCATTTCTTGCCTGTTATATCCCATGTATAAATATAGTTTTCAATTTCAGCCAGCTCCTCTTCACCGAAGAAGCAAAGTCCTGTTTTAATAAGCCTGAAAATATAATCGGAGTTAAAGCCTTCGCTCATAATAAGAAGCAGATTTCTGACAAAGCATATCAGAGGCTGGTTTTTAACCGGCTGTCTTCTGTCAGGGAAAAGAGGCACTCCGTATTTTTTGAATGAGCGTTTCATACACTGCTCATACTTTTCATCACTTCTGTAGACAACTGCAATATCACGGCAGCGGTACTTTTCTTCTCTGATAAGTGCTTTAATTGTACGCGCTACAGCATCACATTCGTTTTCGGCAGTGTCCGCCTGAATTATGCTTATTTGGTCTGTAGCACAGCCGAAAGGCTCCATACCCACACAGTAAAGATTCTTTTCAAGGTGAAGCATTTCACGGCTGAAGCGACTTTCCTCTTTTTCGGTTTTTATAATTTCACCCGTGGCAACACCTGAATTGCCCGCAAGAAGACGCAGTTTTCTTGCAGTTTGGTTGACATATGCAAAGGCACTGAGCTCGTTGCCGTCAGCAATATCGTCACTGCAAAGAGTCACATAAACGTTTTCGGCCTTTTGCAGCATGAGTCCTATAAGCTTATATTCGTGATAAGTGAAGCTTCTGAAACCGTCTATAACAATAGTTTTGCCTGTGAAATAATCTGTCACGGAAAGAATGTCGCATACCTTTTCAAGCAGGTCTGCATCGTCAAAATGGCTCTGTGCCGTCACCGCTTCATAGGTACGGTAAATCAGTGCTGTTTCCTGAAGCTTACCCCTTAAAATATTGTCTTCGGTTTTTTCGGCAGCTTCGTCAAGGTCATCGGCAGTTATTCCGCTGTTTTTAAGCTCGTCAACCGCTGAAAGCATTTTTGTCACAAGTGCAATTTCGTTTTTATGCTTTGCAAACACGAAAAGTCTGTCTCTTATGCTTTCAATGGCACGGGACATAAATATTTCTCTCATGCCCTGAGATGCCACAGGCTTCTTTATGCCGCCATAGGTGCTCACAGCCACATGACAAAGGCGCGAAAACGACAGAACCTCCACCTCGCAGGCAAGTTTCGGCCCAAGAAGAGAAAGTATCCCCTTATCAGTATCAAAAGTAAACTGCTTAGGCACAATTATCATAGCGCTTTTGCCTGCACTGACACACGTTCCCAGTATCTCATGTGCTTTTTTTGTCTTGCCGCTGTTTCTGACTCCCGTAATAAAATTAAGCATAGACTTCTCCTTTTTTCACCTTGTGACTGTTGATGCTTACATTATAGCTGAGTTTATATATTTTTTCAATTATAATGATTGAATTTTCTTAACATTTAATATATAATATAAAGTTGACAGACTATATTCGTACTCAGAAAGGCAGGTTTTATAAAACAATGAAAACTTACCGTATACATTTAATCCGTCACGGCTTCACACAGGATAACGTTGAAGGCGTATACTGCGGAATTACAGATACAGCTCTTTGCAGTGAAAGCAAGGAGCAGCTCATCAAAATGAAAGAGGAATATTCCTATCCCGGAGCACAGTTCGTTTTCTCATCCCCTCTTAAAAGGTGTCTTGAAACTGCTGAAATCCTCTACCCTACTCTGAAGCCGATTGTCATTGACGGACTCACCGAATACAACTTCGGCGAATTCGAGGGCAAAACAGCAGAGGAGCTTCAGAAGAAATATCCCGAATTTGAAATGTGGCTCAAAGGCGAGCCCGGTGTCAGACCTCCCTTTGGTGAAAGCAACGAAGATTTTGCAAGACGTGTCTGCACAGGCTTTGAAAAAATAGTTGACGGTGTTATCAAAACAGGCACCGAAGACCTTGTTATTGTCACTCACGGCGGTGTTATCTCCACCATACTTTCATCCTTCGGTCTGCCCGAAGCATCAGTCAACGACTGGCTCACTCCTCCCGGCTGCGGCTACACAATCCGCATAAGTCATTTTCTGTGGATGCAGGGAAGAAAATTTGAGGTTATCAAGGAAATTCCCGAAATCGCAGGCGAAGAAACAGGCAACTACTATGACGGCTGGGATTATTACCCCGACGATGACGATTTTGACGTCAGCGAATATTTATACGATTAACAGAAAAGAGAACTACAATGAACATACTTGTTTTAGGCGATGTTGTAAGCGATGCAGGCTGTGAATTTATCAGAAAGAAGCTTTCGGCATTCAAAAAGCTCAAGGCTATTGATTTCACTGTTGCCAATGGTGAAAACTCTTCAGCAGGCAACGGCATTACCCCCTATTCCGCTGAGCACCTTTTCACAAGCGGAGTGGATTTCATAACAACAGGTAACCACGTTTACAGACGCAAGGAAATTTTTGATTTTCTCGACGACAATGAAAACATCATCAGACCCTATAACTACCCCTGCGTTAACCCCGGCAGAGGCTATGCAGTGGTTGACACCGGTTTTTATAAAATCGGTGTGCTTAATCTTATGGGTACTATGTTTATGGAAAATCTGGAAAATCCTTTTCAGGCAGCCGACAGAGCTATAGAAAAAATCAAAGCAGAAACAAATATCATTCTCGTTGACTTTCACGCGGAAGCAACCTCAGAAAAGCAGGCGCTTGCATATTATCTTGACGGCAGAGTCAGCGCTTTTTTCGGCACTCACACTCATGTGCTCACAAACGATGACAGAATTCTCCCCTCAGGCACAGGTTATATCAGCGACGCAGGTATGTGCGGAGTTATTGACAGTGTGCTGGGTGTTGAAAAAGAAATTGTGATCAAAAAATTCATAACCGGTATGCCTGCACGTTTTGACCATGCAAAAGGCAAATGCATGATAAACGGCTGCATTTTCACCATTGACGATAAAACCGGAAAGTGCCTCTCAACAGAAGCAGTACGTTTCGAATAGGAGAAATCATATGAAAAAGCTTGCATGTTTTATAATTTGTCTGGCAGTTATTCTGGCAGTGTTTTCGTCCTGCGGTGATAAAAATCCGCCTGAGCCTGCAGAAGAAACAACCACAGAGGAAACAACAACCGCCAAGGCACCTATTGAAAGAAAAATTGCCCTCGGCTACTATAAGGATAAATCTCTCAACCCCTTTGAAACAGACAGTCCCACCAACAAAAACCTTATGACACTTGTTTATGACCCTTTGTTCCTGGCAAGTGAAAACTATACCGTTGAGCCTCTTATTGCAATTTCCTTCACCAACAACGAAAAGATGCTCACCGTAACCCTTGACAGTGAGGCTATGTTTTCAGACGGAAGCTATATCACACCCTATGATGTGGTCTATTCCTTCAACAAAGCCAAGGAAAGTGTGCATTACAGCGGCAGACTCAAAAACTTTTCATCAGCCTCACCAGGTGTTGAAAGTGTGACTTTTTCTCTCATCACACCCGACATATATGCACAGAACTGCCTTGTTTTCCCCATAGTCAAAGACGGCACTGCTGAAAAGAAAATTCCCACAGGCAGCGGCAGATATACTCTGGTAAAAAAGAGTGGCTCCTATGTGCTTATTGCAAACGAAAACAGTGTCAGACAGGAAGAAATGGCAACAGCTTCCCTTTCTCTTGTACCCATAACCTCAGATAAAGGTGAGCTTTATCTGCTTCAGACAGGTGACCTGACCTATTTCTTTGACGATTTAAGTGACGGTGAATACACAAAAATCAGGGCCAACACAGCAAGAGTCAACCTCAACAATATGGTTTATCTCGGCATAAACTACGGCACCAAAGCCCTCAGGAATAAATCCGTAAAGGATGCCATATGCCACGTTCTCGATAAAACATCTCTTTGTGACAGTGCCTACAGCGGTATTGCCTCACCCTCAGATATACCCTTTAATCCCTCGTGGCAGGCCGCCGCAGGGTTAACTCAGAGCAGATATGAAACAAGCTCACTGAAGGCAGAGGAGCTTCTTGAAAAAGCAGGCTACAGATTCGAATACAGCACAAACAAATACCGTTCCAAAAACTTTGAATTTCTTGAAATGACACTTATAGTCAACTCAGAGAGCACACCCAAGGTAACATGTGCAGAAGCTATAGCCAAAAGTCTCAGAGCAGTGGGCATTGATGTCACTCTCAGAAAGCTCACATACGAAGAATACACAACTGCTCTGGCACAGGGTGATTATGACCTTTATATCGGTGAAGTCAAGCTGACCCCCGATATGAGCCTTATACCCTTTTTCAGTGAAAACGGCAATCTGAATTACGGCATTGACACTGAATCATCAACAGCCAAAGCATATTATGATTTTATAAGCGGAAAAATTGATATATCCACATTCATTCAGGTTTTCTCACTGGATATGCCTTTCATTCCTCTTCTTTTCAGAGATGGCATAGCCTATTATTCAAGAGAGCTGACTTATGAGGATAACATCAACGAATATGAACCCTTCCGCAATATTTATTCATGGAGTATAGCAAATTGAAAGAACAAAAAGTACCTCTGAAATATATAAAAGGAATAGGCGAAAAGAGAGAAGAACTGCTGAAAAAGCTCGGCATCGGCTCTCTTTATGAGCTTGTGCATTTTTATCCGAGGACTTATCTTGATTTTTCTGAGCTGACGGATATTGTGTCTATTGTGCCGGGCACCGTGTGTGCCTTCAGTGCAGTTGTGGGCTATGACCCTATTGAGCACAAAATCAGAAAAGGGATGACTCTATATAAAACGCTTGTCACTGACGGCGTGGCAGGGGTACATATAACTATTTTTAACAGCAAATATCTTGCCGACAGCTTAAAGCAGGGCGAGGAATATATTTTCTACGGCAAGGTTACGGCTCAGGGTGGTTCACTCGAAATGTCAAACCCCATAGTTGAGCCTGCAGGTGACGAGTGCGGCATGAAGGCCGTATATCCCCTCACGGCAGGTCTGACCTCAAAGGTGCTTTCGAAAATAACGGCAAACGCCCTGAATGTCTATTTTGAGCAGAATATTCCTGCCGCTATACCTGACAGAATACGTAATCACTATAAGCTTGCTCACGAGCAGTTTGCTCTGAGAACAATACACTCACCTAAAAACAAGGGCGACCTTGAAACTGCACGCAGAAGCCTTATTTTTGAAGAGCTGCTGACACTGCAGACAGGTATGCGCCGTCTTAAGAGCCACTCAAGAGGCAAAACCTCTCTCAGACTCAGTGAAGATTTCAGTGAAGCTTTTATCAGTTCACTCCCCTTCACCCTCACAGGCGCGCAAAGACGGGTTATAAGCGAATGCATCAGTGACATGAGAAGCGAACGTCCTATGAACAGACTTGTTCAGGGTGATGTCGGCAGCGGCAAAACAGTTGTTGCTGCTTGTCTTATCCATACCGCCGCAAAAAACGGCTTTCAGAGTGCACTTATGGCTCCAACGGAAATTCTCGCCCGCCAGCACTACGAAACACTTCTGAAGCTCACCGAGGGCTCAGGAATAAACATCGACCTTCTCACAGGCTCCGTGACGCCAAAGAGAAAAAAAGAGATAAAAGAAAGATTAAAAAGCGGTGAAACCCATCTTGCAGTAGGCACTCACGCGCTTCTGACAGAGGATACGGAGTTTTCAAACTTAGGTCTTATCGTCACCGATGAGCAGCACCGTTTCGGTGTCAATCAGAGGGGTACCCTTGCCGCAAAGGGCAACAACCCGCACACACTTGTTATGAGTGCAACGCCTATACCCCGCACACTTTCACTTATTATTTACGGCGACCTTGATGTGAGCATAATTGACGAGCTCCCAAAGGGCAGACAGAAGATATCCACCTATGCAGTTGACACCTCATATCACAAAAGGATATATGATTTTATAAAGAAACATCTTGACAGTGGCTCCCAGGCATATATCGTGTGCCCTGCCGTTGAAGAAAGCGAAGGCGATGTCACCTCAGCGGTGCAGTATGCCGAGAGCCTTGAAAAGAAGGAGTTCTCCTCTTACAGTGTCGGTCTGCTTCACGGCAAAATGAAAGCAAAGGAAAAAGAAAGCATTATGGCGCGCTTTGCTTCGGGCGAAATTCAGCTTCTTGTGTCAACCACTGTTATTGAGGTCGGTGTTGACGTACCGAACGCAACGGTTATGGTTATTGAGAATGCAGACCGCTTCGGCCTTTCTCAGCTTCATCAGCTCAGAGGCAGAGTCGGCAGGGGTACTTCAAAATCATACTGTGTGCTCATAAGCGATAACACAGGTGAGAGCACCAAGGCGCGACTTGATATAATGTGCAGAACAAATGACGGCTTTGCCATTGCCGACAAAGACCTTGAACTCAGAGGCCCGGGCGATTTCTTCGGCTCACGTCAGCACGGTCTGCCTGAAATGAGAATTGCTTCATTCACAGAAAATATGGATATTGTTCGTGAAACTGCTGCTGCAGCCGAGTTGATTCTTCAGGATGATCCCCTGCTTAAAAAGCAGGAAAACCTTGGACTCCGACTTGCTGTAAGACGCCTTTTCACCGAAAAAAATAAAAACCTTAGTTTAAACTGAGAAAGGAATATATTTATGGAAAAAATTGCAAGCTTTACAATCGACCATACCATTCTTCCCAAGGGTATGTATCTTTCAAGAACAGATGCCAATACTGTTACCTATGACATCAGAACAAGACGCCCCAATGTTGAAGAGGTTATGACAAACGGCTCAATTCACACACTTGAGCATCTCTTTGCAACCTTCGTGAGAAACTCAGATGTTTCTGACAAAATCGTTTATTTCGGTCCTATGGGCTGCAGAACCGGCTTTTATTTCATCACTCTTGACACTCTTTCAAAGGCAGATGCTATCACACTGACAAAAAATGCTCTTGCTTTCTGTGCAGCCTTTGAAGGCGAAGTGCCCGGCGTTTCTGCTGAGGAATGCGGCAACTATCGCGACCACGACCTTGAAACAGCTAAAAAAGAGGCTGCTGCTATGTGTCAGGTGCTTGAAAACTGGAGCGAAGAAAAGCTGATTTATCCCACAAAATAAAGCTTTGGAAAATTAAACTTAATATGAAGGAGGCGGCAGCTTGAACAAGGATGTTTTCGCAGAATATCTGCCTGAAAAAACCAAATATAAAAAGTATGACGGTCAGGATGCCGCCGAAATCATCATACCCACAGAAATTAATATTTCTTTTTCAAAAAAAGAAACGAAAAAATCCGGCTTTTCTCCTGTGGTTGCTTTTAACAGATTCCTTGATTTCGCCGAAGCCTTAGGTGAATTCTATATCACCCTGATTTCATCCGTTGTGTTAAAGCTTCTTCCGGTTTTTATTCTGCCGGCAAAGCTTATTGCAAAAGCAGGAAAAGCCTTATATTTATCTTTAGCAAAGCTTAAAGATAAGGGAATGAGAAAACGCCTTAGCGGTACCTCTCAGATAAGGCAGGACCTCAGGCATATCCGTCTTATGACTCTCAAGCAGGAGGAAGAAAACAAAACATCATATTATCTCAGGGCACTCAAAAAGTATATACTTTCCAGCCTGCCTGAGGAAAGAAAAATCATTTCCTCTGCTTTCAATTATGCTTTTCCCCTTGTAATTCTGGCAGTCATTCTTTTTGCATTTAATTCTTCAGATAAGGTTTTTGCCATAAAAATTATGCACGGAGACACCCTTGTGGGTTACGCAGAGAATCAGAATGTTTATAATGAAAGCAAGGATATCATCTCCGATATGCTCTCTGATGAAACCGGCTACAGAGGTCTTCTTGACCCGGTGTCTTTTTCTGTTGAAAGGGTCAAGGCATCTCAGCTTTCGGGGGCACATCAGATAAGCGAGGCTATACTCGCCTGCTCCTCATACGGTTACAAGAGAGCCTGCGGGATTTATATTGACGGTAATTTTCTTTGCGCGATACCTAATGAAAGCGACGCCATAAGTGTTTTCAGCTCAGTGCTTGCACCCTATGAAGAAAAGGCCGACCGAAACACATCTGTTGGCTTCGTTGAAGAGATAGAATATGTTCAGGGTTATTATTCTCAGGAAAGCGATGATGTCTGGGACAGTGCAAAGCTTAAAGAATGTCTGACTCAAAAAAAGGCTCCCGTCAGAGTCAAGGTTATGAAAACCTCAACAAAGACTCAGACTCTGAAGTACGAAACAGTCAAGAAAAACACATCAACACTCTATAAAGGCACTAAGAAGACCACTCAGAAGGGCAAAAACGGCAAGGTTGAAATAACTGAGCTTATCACCTATATTGACTCAAAGAAGGCTTATACGGGCATAATTTCAGAGGTTGTGATTCAGGAACCTGTGGATGAAATTGTGCTCATCGGCACGAAATCAAACTCATCGGCATCGGGTTATGCACCCTCCAGAAGCTTCATCTGGCCCACAAGAGGAGCCTATTCAATTTCATCCTACTACGGTTACAGAAGCGCCTATATTTCAGGCTGGTCATATCATGGCGGCATCGATATCGTGCTTGGCTACGGCAGCTCAGCAGGCATACCCGTTGTGGCTTCTGCTTCAGGCACTGTCATAGTTGCAAACAGCGGATGGCGTGGCTACGGTCACACAGTTGTTATCGACCACGGCAACGGCATCAGAACACGCTATGCACATATGTATCCCGGCTCAATAGCCGTCAGAGTGGGTCAGAAGGTTTATCAGGGGCAGCAGATAGGCAGAATCGGTTCAACCGGCAACTCAACAGGTCCTCACCTGCATTTTGAGGTGCTGGTCAACGGCTATAAGGTTAATCCCCTGCCATATATAAGATAACTCCAGGCGATGCGGTTTCTTGCTGCATCGCTTTTTTCGGGCAGTCTGCAGTGAGGCGGCTCCACCAAACCGCAAAGCGGTTTTGCGGCGACTGCGTCGCCGACCCGAACGAAGTTCGGGTGTGGAGCCGCCGCCCTCCCCTGCTTATCAGACAACAACTGATATTTATGAAAATTCCCCTTGACAAAGGCAAAAAGTGGGATATAATATATATTAGCACTCTCAAAGGCAGAGTGCTAAAAATTAGTAATATTAATTCAAGGAGTAGTATTCATGGACAAAAGACAGTTTAAAGCAGAAAGCAAAAAACTCATGGATATGATGATTAACTCAATCTATACCCATAAAGACATTTTTCTTCGTGAGCTTATTTCAAATGCAAGTGACGCTCTTGACAAGCGCTACTACAACGCTATGACAAACGGTGAAAGCGGCGCAGGCAGAGACGAATACAGAATCGAGCTCATTATCGACAAGGAAAACCGTACTCTCACTATAAGCGACAACGGCTGCGGCATGACAGAAGACGAGCTTGAAAACAACCTGGGCACAATTGCAAAGAGCGGCTCACTTGACTTCAAGAGTGATCTTCAGAAAGACAGTGATGTCGAAATTATCGGTCAGTTTGGTGTCGGCTTCTATTCAGCATTTATGGTCAGCGATAAGGTAAGTGTGCTTTCAAAGGCACAGGGCACTGATAAGGCTTATCTCTGGGAAAGCGAAGGCGTTGACGGTTACACTATCACCGAAGCCGAAAAAGACACAGCAGGCACCGTTATCACCCTCAAAATCAAGGATAACACCGAAAACGAAAACTATGACCAGTATCTCGACCAGTATGCACTTAAGGATATTGTAGGCAGATATTCAGACTATATCCGTTATCCCATTATGCTTGATATGACAACAACCGCACTCAAAGAGGGCACAGAAGACGAATATGAAACAGTCACCGAAAGCACTCAGCTCAACTCAATGGTACCTCTCTGGAGAAAGTCAAAAAGCGAAATCAAAGACGAAGAATACAACGAATTCTATCAGTCAAAGTTCTACGATTATCAGGCACCCCTTAAGACTATCCACTCAAAAACCGAGGGTCAGATAAGCTATGATGCCCTCCTTTACATTCCCTCACACGCACCCTTTGATTTCTATTCAAAGGACTATGAAAAGGGCCTGCAGCTTTATTCAAACGGCGTGCTCATTATGGATAAATGTGCTGAGCTTCTCCCCGATTATTTCAGCTTTGTCAAGGGTCTTGTGGACTCTGCCGACCTCTCACTTAACATCTCAAGAGAAACTCTTCAGCACGACCACATTCTCAAGATAATTGCAAAGAACATCGAAAAGAAGATAAAGAATGAGCTTGCAAAGCTTCTCAAGGATGACCGCGAAACCTACGAAAAATTTTACGGTACCTTTGGCTTGCAGCTCAAATACGGCATTTACAGCGATTACGGTGCTCACAAGGAAACACTTCAGGATTTAGTGATGTTCTATTCCTCCAGTGAAAAGAAGCTTGTAACTCTCAGCGAATATGCCGACAGAATGAGCGAAGATCAAAAGACCATTTACTACGCCTGCGGTGAAACCACAGACAAAATTGATATGCTCCCCCAGAGTGATGCAGTCAAGAGCAAGGGCTTTGAAATTCTCTATCTCACAGACGACGTTGACGAATTCGCTCTGCAGATGCTTATGCAATATAAAGAGAAGACCTTCACCAACATCTGTGCAGGCAATCTTGATCTCGGAGACGATGACAAGGAGGCCACAGACAAGGAAAACGAAGAAACAAAAGACCTGAGAGATTTTCTTAAAGAAAGCATCGGAGAAGCAGTCAGCGAGGTACGCTTCACAACCAAGCTTCAGAAGCATCCCGTTTGTCTGACAAGCGAAGGCATGCTCTCCCTTGAAATGGAAAAGGTTCTCTCTGCTATGCCCGGCGCTAAAGGTGCGAAGGCAACTCTCGTGCTTGAAATCAACAAAAACCACCCCATCGCCGACAAGCTTAAGAGCCTTTATGAAAGCGACAAAGACACCGCCGCAAAATACGTGAAAATCCTTTATGCTCAGGGCTGCCTTATTGCAGGCAAGGCTATTGACAGCCCCACAGAGCTTTGCAATATGATCTGCGAGCTGATGTAAAATCACATATTAAAAGACGGCCTCACACGAGGCCGTCTTATTTTTTTACGCGGGAAAGCAAAAGAAAATGGCGAGCCGAAGCCCGCCGCTTGATTATTATTTAATTTTCACACTCTTGGCACTACTGAAGGCACCGTATACCGTTTTGCCGTCAACCTTTTTGTAGACTCTGACTTTGAAATAATAGGTTTTGCCGCTTGTGAGCGATGAAGCAGTTGCTTTAACGGTGTTTCCCGAATAAGACTTATACTTTTTATATGTGCCGTCTTTGCTGTCTTTATAATAAACCTGAAATCCTGTTTCACCACTGACATTAGTCCAACTAAGATTTGCTTTACCCTTTGAGGTTGATGTAACAGTAAGAGTAGATTTTGCAGGCTTGGTTGCCGTTGTGAGCACCTCTGACATTTCACCCCATATTACAGTTCCGTCAGCAGTCTTTTTATAAGGCTTTATTTTGAATTTATATGTTGTGCCTGATGAAAGCCCTGAAACCTTGCATGTGTTTGTTTTTACAGATTTGATTTTTTTATATTTTTTCTCTTCAGAGTTATACTTATAAACTCTGTAACCTGTTGCTTCTGCCGAATCAGACCATATTAAGGTTATTGTTTTTTCGGTTTGTGTTTTTGCCTTAACACTATAAGGCGTTGACGGGATAACCTCAAAAGCTATGCCGTCTTTTTTTAGTTGTTTTATTATAGCCGCACCTTCAAAACAATATATTTTTGCATTGAGACAGTTCGTTATTCTGATTTGAAAAACATCAGTTAAAGACATCACTCTTATTACTTTCAGTTCTTTGCAATATCCGAAATCCCATATATCCTGACCGTCTTTTTTGTTATTTTTGCTGTCTATAATTACTTCTTCAAGTTTATTGCATTGCCAAACAAACCCTGAATTTGATGTAGTTGTAATTGTTTTCAGCAACGGCATGTTTTCAATATAATCCTGCTTGTTTTTTGTATATGAAAGACTTGACAGAGATGTTCCGTTAAAAACCCCTATTCCAACCCTTGTATCAAAGGGAATATTTATATTTTTTATGCTTTTGCATCCCTCAAAAGCCTCATTGCCTATTTCAATCAACCCTTCAGGAAGTTTAATACTACTGAGATTCTGGCAACCGCTAAAAGCTTCTGCGCCTATTACCTTAAGACTTTCAGGCAACACAACGGTTTCGAGATTTTTAAAGCCAAGCCACTTATAAGCAAACACTGACCAACCAATTTTTGTTATACCCTCCTCAATTATGAGCTTTTTAACATTTTTCATCTCATTATTAAGCTTAAAAATCGGTTCATCGGGTAACTCATCGCAGTCTTCATAGGCTTCCATATCAACAGTTGCAAAGCCAAAATAATTATCTTTAATTTCTCCCGTTCCGGAAAAAGTGAGTGTTTGTGTTTCAGGGCAATATGCATATGTAACATCTGAGTTGCTGACTTCTTTTGCACAAACTGAAAAAGACAAGAAAAAGACAAGTATGAATGCAATTATTGTAATAATATATTTTTTTAATCTCATCATAAACCTCCAAGGTAAAGTTGTTACTTATATCCAAATTGCTTTAAAAACTACTTTTTCACCTATCGGTGCTGTTTTCTTTACAGGAGTTGCCGAAGAATATTGATAATAAATGTATTGCGAATCATCAACGTTACAATATTGTAAATATGATTCCCATACATAAGTATTTGTTGTCGAATCCAAACAGCGAAGTTTATTTACATCCGTCCTAAAAGCAGCATAGTATTTAAATTCATGGCTAATTCCTTCATCTTCTTGAGCATCCGTCAAGTAAATATGTGAATTTGATATATCGTTTAATAAATTTGATGCTCCATATTTTACCCTTTTGCTCACAAAATTTATTAAACTAGATGATTTTAACGCTAGACCATTAGCATCATACACAACAACAAATTCATCCCAAACTGCGAACATAACAACATGACTACCGGGCTTAACTGTTCTTTTTACCGTATCTTCATCTTCATAAAGGTATTTTGTATATCCCTCATTCTGATAATTCTCAAAACACCATTTAGTATCTCCGGTACTATTATTTTTATAGTACCATTTACCAGTTTCTACGCAGTAAGCATTCCACCCTTTAAACTCTCTATTTTCTCTTATGTAATTATTGGTTGGCAACCTCTTAGCAGTACCATATGTAACATTAATATCTGTCATCGTCTTTGTTTCGTCACTATCACCGTTCACATCATTTACATTAAAAGCCACATTGAATGTATATGTATCTTTCCACTGTGCACATAAAATAACATGCTCACCAGCTCTTACTGTTTTTGACACTGTTGTTGTATCTTTATAAAGCACTTTAGTATAATTTTCATTTCCTTGTTCGTCAATTACAATTCTTTTCCACCCATATTCACCATTGCCAATTTCACAATACCATTTCTCTTCTTCAACCCAATACAAGTTCCAACCTTTAAACTCTTTTCCTTTTACTTTTATACTACCATCTGCTTGCGTTTCATTTTGAGTCTCTTTTACGAACCTATTTTTTAAAATCTTTGTATGAGTCCCTCTCAAAATATTTTGCATCCGAACATTTTCCATACTCCTGTTATTAGATATATTATCATCTTCTCTAAACTCTATATTGAAGAAATAAGATGATATATCATAATAATAGTATCTAGCCCGTCTAGTATTATCAATTTCTTGATTTGTTAGACCCTTATAAAAAAAGTTGAAAGTTAGCAAAACTTTATCATCTATCATTACAACATCTTCTATTTCATAAAAAACCGAAAGTGAATTATATGTTATAAGAGGGATTTTTATTCCAACTTCTTTGACAATATTGCCTTGCCAATCTAAAATCACCAAAACATTCTGTTCTTCATTCCTAACAATATTTGATGTCTCTTCATCTTTATAACTTACATAATAAGTAATGTATATATAATTGTCATCACATTCTATTCCTTGGATTGACGGTGTCTTAACATACCCATTCTCGGTAACAGTACCTGTATCACCATTCAAAGAGTCATTATAACTATTTATAAGACCCACCATATTAAAATCACCATCAAGGATAGCAAAAAAATGATATTGTCCTGTAATACTAACAATATATCTATCAATAGATTCGTTATAGGCAATGGAAGATGCTCTGCATGTTATAGCATGCTTGCTAAAGTTTAAACTCGAATTATCATCTACTTCTAAATCATCAGAATCTTTAAAATAATTGGTGTTCATTTTGCAAATATATTGATGATTCTCACTTTGACAACAAGTCATTACCAATACATTTTCTCTGCTATTATATGCTATATCATTACCATGCATAAGGTTTTCAAGAATATCGTTCTGTTTGCTATGAACTATTTTTTTAGTAACTAATTCACCATTTTCAAATTTGCATGAAACTATACAGTTACCCAACTGATTCTTTGCACCATTAGAACTCCTTTCATATACAACAAAGGAGTAATATATATATAATCCATCACTACAAGATCCCTGAATAGATGCACATAATTTTTTTCCAGTTGAAACACTAAAACCACCTTGTGCAAGAACTGATAAGAGTTTGTCTCTATTTATTCCTGTAGGAGTGTTTATAATATTTTTGAATCCTTCTCCATCACTTTGATTTTCACACTGTTCACTTGTTAAACCTATTAAATTAATATCGTAATCGTCCTCCGGATTCGTTAATTGATATGTTGTTGTATGTTGTAATAATTCGACATCACCTTCCATAATATTACTTTCTTCAAAGTTTTTATGAACAAACTGAGGATCTTTTATCGATTCATCCCATATTGCACCAAAACTATCTACCTGCTCGTTTTCTATTTGTTCTAACTCATCAATTTCAAAATTATCAAAGTTCTCTATTATGTGTGTAATATCATTTTCTGCATAAACATTCGCCGAAAGAAAAAAAAAGAAATAATAGTATCACCGCTAATAAACTTAACCACCCTTTTCTCACTGTCTTTTTCATTGTTTCTCCTCCTAAATATTAAACTAATTTCTAAAGGTTATATCAACCTTCATATACATAGTGTCAAAACAACAAAAAAGTAACGCTTAAAAATTATTAAAATATTTTATTTTTCATAATTTTACCACTTTAATGTGAAATCTATATGAAATTTTCTCGGCGGCGCATAAAAAAAGACCGCTTCTCCCATGCCCGCGTACAAAAAAAGTGCAGAAGCCAACTGACCTCTGCGCTGAATTTTATTCTGCCTTTTTCTTTTCTTCAATGGTGTTTTCCTGGCCCTTATAAACCACGAACTTGCAGAAGAGGTATTCGAGCACCATATTTGAAAGCATAGTCAGGCCGAGAACGATATATTCGTTGACACCCTTGCCCGTTGCCATATTACCCAGCCATGTTGAAACAGGTGTGAACACAAGATAGAAGCCGAAAACCTTAGCCATAGCAACGGGAATATTAGCTGCTGATTTAAAGGTGAAACGGCGGTTGAATGTGAAGTTCCACAAAACGGAAAGAGTAAGTGCCACAAGATAGCACACTCCGTATTCCGAGCTGAGAATTGTCATAATCTTTTCATTTTCAATGTTGATGTTAGGCAGCACAAGCTCATTGAGAAGTGTGAATGATGCCACCTGAATGATACCTGCAGAAGCAGAGAAAAGAGCAAATTTAATTGCCTGAATTGCATTGTTGTTTTTCATATTTTCTTCCTCCTTTTATTTGATTATACTCCCATTCTGATTAAAAAGCAAGTGCAGAAGTTTTAAACCTCTGCACTGTTTCATTTTCTATTGTCCTCGTCGAAAAGGCAATTCTTTTGGTTATCGCCCAAAAAGAATCAAAAACGCGCTGATTGCTTATTTCTTCAGGCTGATACCCTTTGCTTCAAGGTCTGCAATAATGCCGTTTACCACGTCCATAACCTCTTCTTTTGTCAGAGTCTTTTCAGGATGTGCAAATGTGATTCTGGAAGTGATTGACTTGCCGTTTTCGTCTTCATAGGTATCAACAACCTCTGTCTTCTTGATAAGAGGACAGTTTGCATCTGCAATAGCCTTGCCGATAGGTGCAAACTTGGCACTGACAAATGAAAGGTCAATTTCAATGCCGGGGAACTTTGAGGGCTCCTCATATTTGATAGCCTGTGCATCAGTTTCAGCAAAATCTCTGACATCGATTTCAGCATAAACAATATTAGCCTTCTTATCAACCTTCTTTGAAACTGTGGGATGCACTATGCCGATTTCACCGATAGCCTTGCCGCCGAGAATAACCGCATTGAGGTTTTTCGGATGCTGGTAACAGTGAGTTGCATCCATAGCTTCATATGAAAGTGAAAGATGCTTGATATCAAGAGCAAGAGTTGCCAGCATATCACGAAGCTCGA
Organism: Acutalibacteraceae bacterium; assembly: GCA_045592465.1. Classification (GTDB taxonomy): domain Bacteria; phylum Bacillota; class Clostridia; order Oscillospirales; family Acutalibacteraceae; genus UBA6857. The sequence continues at coordinate 34,607 of JAZNUW010000167.1, forward strand.
AATAGAGAGCTTCCATTGACTTTGTCTTTGAGAAAAGTGTGATTGCAAGCTTTTTCTTTTCGTTGCAAAGGCCGTCTTCTCTGTATCCCTCAACTACTCTGCCAATCTCAAAAATACCAAATGAGGGGGCATAGGTGTTATTTATCTTAGCCTGACAAAGCTGTGTGGGTACCATTGACTTTCTGATAACCTCAATGTTGGGGTTAGTTGCATTGACAAGCTTGACATTGTCTTCTATCTCGATGCCGAGATCCTTGCACTCATCATAATACATCCACACATATGAATGCATCTCGTGGAGTGAGAAACGCTTAACAAGGATATCCTTGATTTTTTCTTCAACTGTCTTCTCTGTTGCAGGGCGTACAGGGTAAACTGGTGTTTCGGTTGTGTGGACATCGAAGTTGTCATAACCGTAAATTCTTGTGATTTCTTCGATGATATCAGCCTTGATAGTTACGTCCTTTGTTGCTCTCCATGAGGGTACTGTAACAGTGAAGCTGTCATCCTTAAGTTCAACACCGAAGCCGAGGCTTTCAAGAGTTTTAACTATTGTGTCGTTGCTGATTTCGATGCCTGTGTAACGGTCAACGAAGTTCTTATCAAAGCTGAGGCTTACCTTGTCGTATTCGAAAGCTCTTTCATCTGTGAGTGATGACACAACTGTTACACCGCTGTCGATATCCTGAAGGAGCTTGACAAAACGTGCAATAGCAGGCACTGTCATTTCAGGGTCAAGGCACTTCTCATATCTCATTGAAGCGTCTGTTCTGTGAGCAAGTCTTACAGTTGACTTACGGATTGAAACTGCGTCAAAGGTAGCACTTTCAAGTGTGAGAGTGGTGGTATCTTCAACAATTTCGCTGTCAAGACCGCCCATGATACCTGCAATAGCAACAGGAGTATCGCCGTTACATATCATAAGGGTATTTTCATCAATATTTCTTTCTATACCGTCAAGTGTCTGGAATTTAAAGGGTGCAGGGAAACGCTTGATGCGGAGCTTTTCAACCTTTCTTGAGTCGAAAGCATGCATGGGCTGACCCATTTCAAGCATAAGGTAGTTTGTAAGGTCAGCAAGAAGGTTGATGCTTCTCATACCGCAATAGAAAAGTCTGATTCTCATATTTACGGGGCTGACATTCTTGGTGATATTTTCAACCTGCAGACATGAGTACCTCTGACAAAGAGGATCTTCAATCTTCATATCAATCTGAGGAAGGCTGCTATATGCTGAAAGGTCAACACTGTCGGGAGTCTTAAGAGGTCTGCCTGCAAGAGCAGCAAACTCTCTTGCAATACCGTAGTGACCCCAGAGGTCAGGACGGTTTGTCAGGGACTTGTTGTCAACCTCAAAGATAATATCGTCAACTTCATAAGCATCCTTGATCAGGGTACCGTTGGCAATATCATCGGTAATATCCATAATGCCGCTGTTGTCATCGCTGATGCCGATTTCCTTTTCACTGCAGCACATACCGTAGGAGGTGTAGCCTGCAAGAGCACGGGGAGTAATTTCGATTTCACCGATTCTTGCGCCAACCTTGGCAAAAGCAGTTTTCATGCCTACTCTGACATTAGGTGCACCGCACACAACATCTGTGAGAGCGCCGTCGCCTGCATCAACCTTTAAAAGGTGAAGCTTCTTTGATTCGGGGTGGTCAGCAACTTCCTTGATTTCAGCAACAACAATGCCGTCAATGTCACTGCCCTTGAAGAATATTTCATTTTCAACTTCAGCTGTTGACAGTGAGAAACGATGGATAAGGTCAAGCTTATCAAGGCCCTCAAGGTCAACGAAATCTGAAATCCAATTCATTGATAAAAACATAGGTTTACTCTCCTTTCTCTCTTATTCGTCGTCTGTGAACTGAGTGAGTGTCTTGAGTGAGCCACCGTTCAGGTCACGGATATCTTTAATGCCGTATTTCATCATAACAAGTCTTGTAAGACCAAGACCGAAAGCAAAGCCTGTATATTCGTCAGGATCAATGCCGCCTGCCTTAAGCACTTCGGGGTGAATCATACCGCAGGGGCAAAGCTCAAGCCAACCGCTGTGCTTACATGAGGGACAGCCTTCACCGCCGCAGATAAGGCAGCTGATGTCAAGCTCAAAGCCGGGTTCAACGAAGGGGAAGAAGCCGGGACGGAGTCTTACCTTGAGATCCTTCTGGAAAACCTCTGAAAGCATTGTCTTCATGAAATAAATAAGGTTTGAAATTGAGATGTCCTTATCAACCATAACACCTTCCATCTGGAAGAATGTGTTTTCGTGGCAGGCATCAGTTGCTTCATTTCTGAAGCAACGGCCAGGGAAGATAGCCTTGATGGGTACACCGTCATTGATAAGTGCATCCTTATACTTTTTATAAATAGCATTCTGAGCAGCTGAAGTGTGGCTCTTGAGAAGCTGTCCGTTATCGAGATAATAGGTATCCTGCATATCTCTTGCGGGGTGATGCTTGGGAATATTGAGAGCCTCGAAGCATTCATAGTCTGAAACGATTTCTGAATAATCTTCAACAGCAAAGCCCATTGATCTGAAAATCTTTTCGCACTGACGCTGAACAAGAGTTACGGGATGATATGAGCCTTCACCGAGTGTGGGGGGCATTGAAATATCAAACTCGGGCATTGATTCAATTTCTCTGAGAAGCTCCTTCTCTTTGAGCTCCTGATTTTTTTCGGCAATTTTCTCTGTTACTTCGCCCTTGATAACGTTAACCTTCTGACCGAAAGTTTTCTTTTCTTCCACTGAAAGATCTTTCATTTCTTTCATCAGCTCTGTAACAAAGCCTTTTTTACCCAGATAAGCAACTCTTATTGCTTCAAGGTCTGCAGAATTTTCTGCTTTTGCAAGTTCACTGAGGAACTGCTCTTTGATTGCAGCAATCTTGTTATCCATAATAAACCTCCATATAAAATAAAAATCG